>JAUSKS010000079.1 GCA_030646595.1 Gallionellaceae bacterium
CATAATTAACGTCGAATGGTTTGGGCAAATATTCGAATGCCACACCCTGAATAGAAGAAACCGCTCGTTCCAGATCAGAATAGGCAGTCATGATAATCACCGGCATATTGGGATGCCGCTCACGCAAGGTTTGCAGCAGCTCCAGCCCGGAACTGCCGGGCATGCGGATATCGCTGATCACCATTTGCGGCGCGCCTTGGGTCAGCGCCTGCCTGGCTTCATCAGCCGAGGGGAAGCTTTTGAACTCAATATCTTCCCGCGTCAGCGCCTTTTCCAGCACCCAACGGATGGAGCGGTCATCATCAATAATCCAGACTGGTTTCATAATAATTTTCCTAGCAACGGTCCAAGTTAGTATTTTTATTTAGCTACAATTCCAACGGCAGCGTGACCGTAAAGCAAGTACGCCCCGGCTCACTATCAAACTCAATGCTGCCATGATGTTGACTGACAAAATCCTGCGCCAAGGTCAAGCCCAAACCATGGCCATCGGCACGACCAGAAACCAGGGGATAAAAAATCTTGTCCTGTAAATTTGGTGGCACGCCCGGACCGTTGTCTATGATTTTTATCATCGCGCCCAAGGGATAGCGTTTTTTAATCAGCGTCACCTGACGAGCAATACGGGTGCGCAATACGATGTGTCCCTGGCCTTGCATGGCTTGCGCCGCATTGCGCACAATGTTGAGCATCACTTGTATCAGCTGCTCCTTGTCGCCATTCAGCGACGGCAGACTCAGATCATAATCGCGCTGGATGCTTAAGCCACTCGGCATTTCTGCTAACACCAAACTACGCACTCTTTCCAGCACTTCATGGATATTGAGTGCACTGAAATGAGGCACATGCTGTGGCGTAAGCAATTTTTCCATGAGCGCGCGCAAACGATCCGCTTCTTGAATAACCACCTGGGTATATTCACGCAGCCCGGGTTTTTCCAGCTCCTGTTCCAATAATTGCGCTGCGCCCCGTATGCCACCCAGCGGATTTTTGATTTCGTGTGCCAGATTGCGCAGCAGCAAACGATTGGCTTGAGTTTGATCCAGCATTTGTTCCTCACGCGCCAGCTTGAGCGGGCGATCTATGGGATGGAACTCCAGCATCAGAAAATGCCTGGCCAATTGCAGCGGCGTGGCGGTGCAGCGTAATTGCAGCTTGCTGTGGGCATGCGTGCCCAAGGCAAGGTCATGTTCGATATAACTGGCATTGTTGCTCAAGGCTTGCTCTATCGCAGCAGCCAATTGCTCAGGATGGATAAACACATGCTGCAGGGGATGGCCCAGCAGGCTTTTGTTGCTCAATCCGAATAGGCTTTCTGCGGCAGGATTAAGATAGGCAACGCGCAAGTGCTCATCCAGCAGAATCACCGCCGTGGCGAGATGCTCCAGCGTGGGCAACAAGGAAGCAGATGTATTTTGGTTGGGCATATACGGTTATATAGCAGTAACCATGCCAGCCTATTATTTGAGTTTGGACAGCTCGGTTTTAAGCGCTTGAATATTGAGTTCGTGCAAAGTAACTTCTTCCTGCAGAGGTTTGATCTTTTCTTCGTATTTAGCAACATCCCGATAGGTTTTGCCATCCTTGCCCTTGAACACTTCCGGGCTTGCTTCGCCTTCTTCCAGGCGCTGACGTGCCTCAGACAACAGCTTGTCCTCGGTTGCCATTTCCTCTTCCAGAATTTTACGGCGCGTGTCGTCACGACCTTTTTGGGTGCGGGAATCTACTTTGGGGAAGTCGGCAGGGCTGCCCTTGGTGCGTGGCGAAAGCGAAGTGGACAGTGGCTTGAGCTTGAGTTTTTTAGCACCTTTAATGGGCGTGCTGGTATAAGTGACACGCCCTTCGGCATCAACATATTTATAAATATCAGCATGCGCCCAGCCTACGGGGCCTGCGCACAATAATATAAAGAAACAGCGTAGCTTCATGGTCTTGCCCTGCAAGGATTACAGGGCTCGCAGTATAGGTTAAAAATGGCAGAAATAAAAACGGGGCCTTGCGGCCCCGTTTGCGATGCGCATCAAAAATTACAGGCTGTAGTACATATCATACTCAACCGGATGCGTAGTCATGCGATAACGTGTTACTTCTTCCATCTTCAGTTCGATATAAGCATCGATGAAATCGTTGGAGAACACGCCGCCGCGGGTCAGAAACTCGCGATCCTTGTCCAGCGCTTCCAGTGCCTGTTCCAGGCTGGAACAGACGGTTGGGATTTTTGCATCTTCTTCCGGTGGCAAATCGTACAGGTTTTTATCCGCCGGATCGCCGGGATGAATTTTGTTTTGTATGCCATCCAGACCAGCCATCATCATGGCAGTAAAGGCCAGATAGGAATTGGCGGTCGGATCAGGAAAACGCACTTCAATACGGCGCGCTTTATCGCTCTGTACAAACGGAATGCGGATGGAAGCGGAACGGTTACGCGCCGAGTAAGCCAGCTTGACTGGCGCTTCAAAGCCAGGAACCAGACGCTTGTAGGAGTTGGTGCCGGGATTGGTAATGGCATTCAACGCGCGCGCATGCTTGATGATGCCGCCGATGTAATACAGCGCTGTTTCGGAAAGCCCCGCATAGCCAGTGCCCGCAAACAGATTTTTGCCACCCTTCCAGATGGATTGATGAACATGCATGCCGGAGCCGTTGTCACCAACGATGGGCTTGGGCATGAAGGTCGCGGTTTTACCATACTGGTGCGCCACATTGTGTACCACGTATTTCAGTTTTTGCGTCTGGTCGGCGCGCTTGACCAGGGTACTGAAGCGCGTACCGATTTCGCATTGCCCGGCAGTGGCCACTTCATGGTGGTGCACTTCCACCGGCACACCGATTTCTTCCAGTGCCAGACACATGGCGGAGCGGATGTCTTGCAGCGAATCTACGGGGGGGACGGGGAAATAGCCACCCTTAACAGCAGGCCGGTGACCAGTGTTGCCGCCTTCAAATTTTTCTGCCGAGGCCCAAGCGGCTTCTTCGGAATTCACTTTGCAGAAGCTGCCAGACATGTTGACTTGCCAGTTCACCGAATCAAAAATAAAAAATTCCGGCTCCGGGCCGAAATAGGCAGCATCACCTATACCGCTGCTCTTCAGATAGGCTTCCGCGCGCTTGGCGATGGAGCGCGGATCGCGATCATAGCCTTTGCCGTCGGACGGCTCGATCACGTCACAGGTCATGACCAGCGTAGTTTCATCCATAAAGGGATCAATGAACGCGGAATCAGGGTCAGACATCAACAGCATGTCGGAGGCCTGTATGCCTTTCCAGCCAGCAATGGAAGAGCCATCAAAAGCGTGACCGTTTTCAAACCAGTCACTGCTATCCGACACAACATGCGCAGGAATGGAAACATGCTGCTCTTTACCACGGGTATCAGTAAAGCGCAGGTCAACGAATTTAACTTCGTTGTCTTTAAGTAATTTCAGAACATCAGCAGCCGACTTCGACATAATCACACTCTCCCATTAAACGTAATAATTAACCACATAATAAAATTTGGCCACATAATAAAAACTGGCGCAGCCCCTGCGCAAGGGCCAGCACGAAGCGTGCCATTGCTTTCAGGGCAGCAAGTCGCGCATTTTGCCATATCCCTGCCAATAAATGATAAAAATATTTGCCCTTAAGTAGGGCGCGTTTAGTCTGCTGGCACTATTTTTGTGCGTGGCTGCGATGAAGATGGATAGCCCGGAAGTATTCATCATGCTGAATGATTTCATCACACTTGCGTTGCAAGGCTTCGACGTTGGCCGGATACTGATAAACCGCTGCATCCAGGAATAGATCCGCATCTACCTTGCCATCCAGATAATGCAGCAATGTGCGATTCCCCAGCGGCAGGTTCTCGCCCAGGCATTGGGTCAGATGTTTCAGCAAAGCTTCGCGATGCGGTAAGTGTACATTCGGCTTGGCCTGCAAGTCATCTTCCGGATCAATATGCACCATCACATCCATGACATGATATTGCGTCAACACAGCTTGGCGGGCGGCCTCGGCGATGTAATGTCCTTCCGATACGCTGATTTTCGGATCCACAATAATGTGCGCATCCACCAAGGCGTTATCCGCCATCTTGCGTGTGCGCAACTCGTGTATGCCGCGCACACCGGGTGTAGCTTGCAAAGTGGCGCGTATAGCCTCTACATCTTCCGTGGACAGACCGGTATCCACCAGTTCAGACAAAGCTTCCAGCGCAAACTTGCTGCCCATGTAGGCGATCATCACGCCCACCACCGCAGCAGCAATCAAATCCAGAAAAGTATAACCCAGCAGATTGCCGCCTATGCCCAGCAACACCACCAGCGAAGACGCAGCATCGGAGCGTGCATGCCAGGCATTGGCCACCAGCATTTGCGAACGCACACGCTTGGCTACTGCCAGCATATAGCGGAACAATCCTTCCTTGGCCAACAGCGTGAACAGCGCCACCCACAGCGTAAACGGCTGCACGGACTGTAGATTTTGCGGATGTTGCAAGCGCATACCAGCCGCAATCAGCAGCCCGCCGCCCAATACAGCCAATGTCACGCCAAGAATCAGCGTGGCCGCCGTCTCTATACGCGCATGGCCGTAAGGATGATTGGCATCGGCATGGCGGTTGCCGTGACGATTGGCAAACAGCACCATAATATCGGCCAGCAGATCGGACAAGGAATGCAAGCCATCCGCCATCAACGCCTGTGATTTACCGAAAAAACCGCCCACCAGTTGCGCCAGGGTCAGCAGCAAATTGACGAAGATGCTGACCCAAGTGCTTCTACGCGCCGCGGCAAAGCGTTCCGGATGAGCAGGTTCGAAAGCAGCGGCTATGCTGTGGCTATGCGCGTGCGTATGATTTTTCATTGCGATTGGGATAATATGGAGCGCGTCAGGATAACACTTGCCGACCCTATATTAAAGATAAGGAGAGACGCCATGGGGGAAATTTCACAAATCCTGCAAACCGCGCAAGAACGAGCCAAGGAAGAAAACCTCCCTTATGAAGGCGCATTGCTGCCGACTGAAGCCTACGAACTCCTGCGCTCTGCGCCCAAAGCCACACTGGTGGATGTACGTACGCGCGCCGAACTGGATTGGGTAGGGCGTATTCCTGGTGCAGTAGAAATTGAATGGGCCAGTTACCCTGGCATGAAACCCAATCCGCATTTCATGGCACAACTGGAACAGCAGGTGGATAAAGAAGCCTTGGTACTTTTCATCTGCCGCAGTGGCGCTCGCTCACACCATGCGGCAGCGGCGGCCACCCAGGCGGGTTATATCGATTGCTACAACGTGCTGAAAGGCTTTGAGGGCGACAAGGATGCTTATGGGCATCGCAATGTGCTGGCAGGATGGAAGGCTGCCAAATTACCGTGGGAGCAGAGTTAAACCGCTTAAATCTTACACCGTATTGCTATATACGGCGTGCAGGATGGGTGAGGCGCAGTCATTTGATTTGGGGACTAACTGGACATATAGTCTGATTCTCCTCGTTGTGGGTTCCTTAAACAGGGCAAGGCGAGTCAGGTTGTTTTTACGCCCTATGCCTTGAATATTTATGTAATCGCATGAAACTGTATTTGTGGCTGCACTTGAATATAAAATTGTGTAGAAATCTATAATTGGGGGAAGACATGAACCAAACTATGGGCAAGAATAAGGCAAGCTGGGCTATCAACATTGGGCTGGTTGTTGTCAGCATAGCCGTCATTCTGGGGATATTAGAAATAATTGTGCGGGTGTTTGTTGAAGTGCCGCCTAGCGTGGTGGTTGAGAACTTAAATAAACCTGGTGAAGTACAGCGAGCGCCAGCACCAATACCCGCATTCCCCGTAGAAAATGGCAAGGTCGTCATCGGTGGCTTAGCATCCCAGGCCATTCTTGTATACACCCCAACGGGGCTTCGGTTACGGCCTAATGCGAATGTTCTGGTTAAAAATCATATGCTCTCCAGAATAGATGTCGAGATCGCAACAAATTCATTGGGCTACAGGCATCATGAATTAGGGGAGAAAAAAGAAACTGATTATAGAGTGCTGGCACTTGGCGACAGTATAATGTGGTCTGATTATTTACCTAATGAACAGGCGATACCATCTTATATAGAGAAAGCCCTTAATGAGGCTCACAACCCAGCCCTTAAGAATAAAACCCTGGACGTAATTAATGCGGCTATCGGTAGCCTTAATACCAGGACAGAGATGGCTATTCTGCTGGAGTCAGGCCTATCGGTTAAACCGGATGTCGTGCTGGTTGGGCTTTATCTTAATGACGCGCGTGAAACACCTATGGTCAAGGTAACTCGGCTACCATCCATTTTGACAAGCAGCCACTTGCTTCGCTACCTATTTTCCAAAACAAACAATCTTGAAGCTGCTTATCAGCAGCACCAATGGGAGGATTCAATAGAAAATGTGCTGAGCAAGGAAAAAGATAAATTCGAAAAATCCTGGAAAATGGCATCAACCGTTGATTGGGATACCGAGGAAGGATTCAATCGCGGAATTTATGAAAACATACATGATTGGGGCTATGCCTGGAATGAAGGCTTCTGGACTGAAGTACTCGATGCGTTGGATATGATGCACGACATTAGCAAGGATAAAGGATTTAAGCTAGTAGTTGTTCTACTTCCGGTAAGGCAGCAGGTTCAGTCCAAAATTTTGCGTAATGAGCCTCAACAACGTTTTAATAAGGAAATGACAAAGAGAGGCATTGCCCATTTGGAATTATTGACTCCATTGAGGGAAAAATACTTGCAAGATAAGGTGGATGTGTATTTTGACCACTGCCATATGAAGCCAGAGGGCAATGAGCTTGTTGGTAAATCTATCGCCCGGCTACTGAATGAGCAAATATGAGTAGTAATGAATCCTTATAATCTGTTCAAGATGCATCGGGCAAAAAAGAGTTGGTCATTACGAGCAGCAGGTTTTCATGCTCTGAACCAATAGGCGTAGTTTCGGACCCCGCTTTGTATAATTTCAAGGTATT
>JAUSKS010000080.1 GCA_030646595.1 Gallionellaceae bacterium
ATTACGCCTGCGCCTCTCCCCTACTCCGCTGATTTCCTCCAGCCTGGAGGCCGTGCGCACTTTGCCGCGCTTGGCGCGATGTCCGCTGATGGCGAAGCGGTGTGCCTCATCGCGCACCTGCTGGATCAAATGCAAGGCCGGATCATCGGGGGATAATTGTAACGGCTTTTCCAGTTGTGGCAGTAATAATTGTTCCAACCCTGGTTTGCGTTCCACGCCTTTAGCCACCCCTATCAGCTGAATATCAGCGATGCCTAGTTGCGCCAGCACTTCACGCGCGACGGTTAATTGTCCGACACCGCCATCTATCAAAATCAAATCCGGGCGTTTTCCTTCGCCCGATTGCATTTTTTGGTAACGGCGCAACAGCACCTGGCGCATGGCCGCGTAGTCGTCACCGCCGGTAATGCCGGTAATGTTATAGCGCCGGTATTCGTTGCTACGCATGGCCAGATTGTCATACACCACACAGGAAGCGATGGTTGCTTCACCCATGGTATGGCTGATGTCAAAACATTCGATGCGCGCCAGTTGCGGCATCGCCAGCGCGGCGCGTAATTTTTCCAGGCGCGCCAATTGCCCGGCCTGCTGGCCCGCTTGCTGCTGCAATGCCAGCATGGCATTCTGTAGCGCCATTTCCAGCCATTGCTTGCGTTCACCCACTGCCGTGTGGCGTATCTGTATTTTATAACGCGCGCGTTCGCTCAGTAATTCTTCAACCGCATCCGAAGAAATTTTTTCGCTGGTTAAAATCAGTGGCGGTGCGTTATGGCTCAGATAATGCTGCTCCAAAAAAGCTTGCAGCACATCACTTGTTTCTTGTCCTTCTGCATTCTGCGGAAAGAAACTTTTATCCCCCAGATGCCTGCCACTGCGCACCATGGCCAGATTCACACACAGCACCCCATCCAGCGCGACCACTGCCACAATATCGGCATCCGTTGCCCGCCCGCTTTCCATGAATTGTTTTTGTTGCACAGTATGCAAAGCCTGTAGCTGATCACGCAAGGCCGCTGCCTGCTCATAGTGCTGGGCTGTTGCCGCCTGCTCCATGCCAGCACGCAGCATTGCCTCCACTTCATTTTGCTTGCCCTGCAACAGCAGCGCGGCCTTGTGTACATCTGCCGTGTAATCCTGGGCGCTGATCAAACCGGTACAGGGTGCCGTGCAACGGTGTATCTGGTGCAACAGACAAGGACGGGTACGATTGGCAAATACACTATCTTCGCAAGTGCGGAGGCGAAAAACTTTTTGCAGCAGATTGATGCTTTCCTTGGCGGCATAAGAATTTGGATAGGGTCCGAAAGATTGATTTTGTTTGACGGTCGCGCCGCGATAATAAGCCAGACGGGGAAAATCATGGCCCGTTAAAACAATATAGGGATAGGATTTATCATCCCGAAATAAAATGTTGTAACGGGGTTTTAAAGACTTGATTAAATTATTTTCCAGCAATAAAGCTTCCGCCTCCGAGCGCGTAACGGTAATTTCCACGCGGGCAATATGCGATACCATGAGCTGGATGCGCGGCGACAGCGTGGTTTTCTGGAAATAAGAAGCCACGCGCTTTTTCAGTTGCGCGGCCTTACCCACATACAATACCTGCCCCTTTTCATCCAGCATCCGATACACGCCCGGCAGCAGCGGCAGGCTGGCTACGAATTGTTTAGGGTCAAATTCAGATGGGCTCAAAGGGACACCCTTAAAGAGTATGCAAATATCCGGTAATAGCCTTAAAAACAGCGTGAAACATGGCTGTGTTTAAACGCTTGGTCTGGGTATTGTAGCGGCTGCAATGATAGCTGTCATACAGCATCATGCCATTCGGCAATTGATGCTGCGCGCCATGGGTAAAAGCAAAATCATTAGCACGCAAAGCCAGCGCGCGCACCACGGCCAGATGCGCCACTGTGCCCAAAGCCAGCACTGCTGCGCCGTGTGGCAACCCAGCCAGCTCATCACGCAAATAGCCGTTACACTGCTTCACCTCGGCAGGCTCCGGTTTATTCTGCGGCGGTAAACAGCGCACTGCGTTGCTAATACGGCAATCGCGCAAACTCAGCGCCGCATTGGCCTGCCCTGTTTCATCCAGCGGCTCGGCCTGGGTGGAAAAACCAAATTCATGCAAGGTGGAATACAGCAGCTTGCCAGCAAAATCTCCGGTGAAGGGACGTCCGGTGCGATTGGCACCGTGCATGCCGGGAGCCAGCCCAACGATCAACAAGCGCGCCTGCTCATCACCAAAAGAAGGTACGGGATGCGCAAAATAATCCGGCTGCGCCAGACGTACCTCATCCAGAAAATTTGCCAGGCGTGGACATAAGCGGCAGTGGATGGAAAATTTTGGGGGCTGGGTTTCATTCGGGTAAATTTTCATTGCTAGGCTGACGAATAAATGAATGCGCCGATTTTAGGTGAAGTTCACGATGGTTGCCATGTTTATCAGTCACATCTGGTTTTCCGTATAACCCTCCCCTTTGCGCGGCACACAAATACTGGCACAATCGCAGACACATCAGCAACCAAAGTGCGAGGATAACCCCACAATGAAAACCCCGGTTCGCATTGCCATCACTGGCGCAGCAGGCCAGATCGGCTACAGCCTGTTGTTTAGAATTGCCAACGGTGACATGTTGGGACATGATCAGCCCGTCATTCTGCAACTGCTGGATGTGCCGCAAGCGCAACAAACTTTGCGCGGCGTGGCGATGGAGCTGGAAGATTGCGTTTTTCCCGCGCTGCAACAGGTCATCATCACGGACGACGCCAAGGTTGCCTTCCGCGATGCGGAAATTGCGCTGCTGGTGGGCGCCCGTCCGCGCAGCAAAGGCATGGAACGCAAAGACCTGATCGAAGCCAATGGCGCAATCTTCTCCGCACAAGGCAAACTGCTCAATGAAGTGGCGGCACGTCACGTCAAAGTATTGGTAGTAGGCAACCCTGCCAACACCAATGCCCTGATTGCCATGAGCAACGCACCCAATCTCGATCCGAAAAATTTCAGCGCCATGATGCGCCTCGATCACAACCGCGCCATTGCGCAAGTGGCACAGAAATTATCCCA
>JAUSKS010000083.1 GCA_030646595.1 Gallionellaceae bacterium
GCAGAAGCCGACCCTACCCCATGAAACAAGCGTCCATCTTTATCATTGACCGCGCTGCTGCCTTTATTGACCCAATCCGGTGCGCCTTTCAAACCCAGATTGCTCTCTACCTTGGTGGGACTTGAGCAAGCAGCAAGCAAAGCTGCCAACAGTGCTGTAGCAATATATAGTGTAAAGATGTTCAATTTTTTCATTATTTCCTCCGCAGGAAGATATATTTATAAAAGGGGACTGACTCGTCGGCCATCCACATGGATAATAGCTTACCGCAACATTGTCATTTATTGGTTAAATTAAAAAACTGCAATGAAGGTAAACCCGCTGCTTGAAGCACGGCATCAGACATCCGGCTTGAATAATTTGTTCAATGGCGATGGCCTGACCTTTGCTAATTATGTAACGCTTAATCGCAACATGATCGCCACAGTGCGCGCCCATGACCCCCGCTTGAACCAGATTGTGGATGGCAATTCCCCCTTTGCATTACAGCCTTCAACACAATCCGCCGTCGGGCATACCAAGCCTTACCGGCGCGGCATCCTGCTAACCCATGGCCTGACTGACTCCCCTTATTCCATGCATCATTTGGCCAAATTTTTCCAGCAACAAGGTTTCCGCGTACTGGGCATTTTATTGCCCGGCCATGGCACCCAGCCGGGAGACACGTTGGAGGTACGCTGGCAGGAATGGGCCAAAGCCGTGGCTTATGGCACCGACCAACTGGCTAAGGAAGCAGATGAAATTTTCCTGGGCGGCTATTCTGCTGGGGGCGTGTTGACACTTAATCAAAGCCTGCACGACCCGCGTGTACGCGGCTTATTCCTGTTTTCGCCAGCACTTAAAATATCGTCGCGCGCGGCGCGCGCTAATTGGCACAAAATTTATAGCTGGCTCAAACCCACAGCGAAGTGGATCAGCATCAAACCGGATACCGATATTTACAAATATGAATCCTCCACCAAAAATATCGCTGCTCAACTCTATGCGTTGATAAAACAATTCAATAGGCAATGGGCTGGCCATCCGTTGAACATTCCCATATTTACCGTCGCCAGCCAGGACGATGCCACCGCAGACAGCACTGCCACAGTAGACTTTATGGCCCGTGCCACACATCCCTTGAGCAAGCTGGTTCTTTACACGACCGACCCCAGCCAGTCCCCACCGGGTATTGCACCAGAAAAATTAGAGCTGGTGAACAGCCATCTGCCGGATCAGAAAATATTAAGCTCCGCGCACACTGCGGTGGTACTGGCACCGAACGATGCCCACTATGGACACGCCGGGGATTACTGCAACTGCATCCATTATTATCCCGATGAAATGGACAAGTATCAGGCATGCAACCGTGGAGATGCCGACATACTGCAAGGGGAAATCAGTGCGGGTAATTTGAAAAGCGGCATTCTGCGCCGCTTGATGGTGAATCCTAATTTTGCGGCACTGGAAATTTCAATGAAAAAATTTATTGAGCGCCTGGGGTAATGTACGCCAGCGTACAGAACACGGCTATGGAGCAGTTTAGAATCTTATGATCAATTTCAGAGAAAAAATCCATGTCGAACCCAACTCCTCCTTCCTTGCATCCCTTGTTATGGATTGCTGGTTTAGCTGTACTGCTGTTCAGTCTGGTAGGCCTGGCTGCCTTGATGGGCTGGATACCTACGGGCAATGCAAACAACCCCACGCTGGCACAAAATGCCCAGCCTTCATCCCAACCTAACGACACCGGGCTAAGACCTCCACCGGAAGAAAGGCGCAGCAGGCCACATAAAGCACCTGCCGAGGAGAATAGCCGAACTACTGCTAAGGCTGCATGTAAAGAATGCGGTGTGATCGAGTCTATCCAGGAGATCAACCACCGCGGCAAAGGCTCTGGCATAGGTGCAATTGGCGGCGCTGTGTTGGGCGGGGTGCTGGGCAATCAGGTAGGCAAAGGAAATGGCAACGATGCTGCCACTGTAGTGGGCGCAGTAGGCGGTGCAGTCGCAGGCAATGAGGTAGAAAAAAGAGTGGGGTCCACCAAAAGCTATCAAATCACCGTGCGTTTTGAGAATGGCAGCAGTGGCGTATTTGAAGAAGCTACCGCATCCTCATGGCGGGTTGGCGATCAAGTTAAAGTGGTTAATGGTGCGCTCAAGTCGAATAACTAGGGTGATTATTCTACTACCCGCCCCCGTATTTTTTTAAGCGCGCCCCGCCTGGCCTTGCCTTCCATGCGTTTTTTCTGCGAGCTACGCGTAGGCTTGGTAGCGTGACGCACAGCGGGCAACACCGCAATGCTTTGCACCAGCTCTTTCAAGCGCCGCAACGCCTCTCCCCGATTCATTTCCTGACTGCGAAATTCCTGCGCCTTGATGATGATCACGCCCTCCTTGGTGATGCGTTGATCGCGCAGCTCAAGCAGCCGGGTTTTAAATTCGGGCGGCAATGACGATGCAGCAATATCAAAACGCAAATGCACCGCACTGGAAACCTTGTTCACGTTCTGACCACCCGCCCCTTGTGCGCGCACGGCAGTCAACTCGATCTCGTGGTCGGGAATGTTTACATTATGGATGATATATAGCATGGTTACATTCTAAAAAAATCTACCACAGAGACACAGAGAAAACCATTGTCCGGCAAACTGCATGGACAGCCACGTTTTTTGCATTCGAATTTCTCTGTGCCTCTGTGTCTCTGTGGTGAAGGGTTTACCCTCATGCCTGTACAACAATACGCACATCACCCAGCGTCACCACCGAGCCTGCACGCACCTTGCAAGTCTTGCGCAATTCCACCTGCCCATCCACTGCCACCACGCCTTGCGCAACCAGCGCTTTACCTGCTCCGCCGCTGTCACATACGCCGACCAGTTTGAGTAACTGGTTCAGTTCAACATATTCGCCTATGAGTTGAAATTCAAGTTGTTGCATATAAGCTTTCATATAACCCAGAAAAATTGGCCACAGAGAGCACAGAGTTTACAGAGAAGAACAATGGGTTGTCGTTAATGACCTACTCACCCATTGGGTAAGCATTGGAATGTGTGAAACCCCGCACCCTCTCTGTGTCCTCTGTGATCTCTGTGGCTCAAACTGCGGTTTAGGATAAAACAATAATGTTCATGCGGCGTTTATCTCCTTAGCTGCATGGCCTGCGCCACCACTTCCCGCGTCAGTTGTGGTGCAAATAATTCCATGAAGTGATACGCATAACCGCGCAGGTATTGATTACGCCGAAGTGCAATACGCGTGGTGCTGGAGGGAAATAAACTGCCAGCATCTATCATGCGCAAATGCTTATCGCGTTGTGGAATAAAAGCCATTTGCGCCACGATGCCTATACCCAAACCCAGCTCCACATAAGTCTTGATCACATCCGCATCAATGGCAGTCAGCACGATGTTGGGCGTCAGCTTGTGCGCAGCAAAGGCGGCATTGATTTTGCCGCGTCCGCTGAAGGCAAAGTCGTAGGTGATAATGGGATAGCGCGCAAGTTTTTCCAGCGTCAATTTTTTTTCTGACAGCAGAGGGTGTTTAGGCGGCACGATGATGCAATGATGCCATTCATAACAAGGCAGCGTCACCAGTTCGTCATACAGCGCCAGACTTTCGGTAGCGATTGCCAGATCAGCCTCGCCGCTCAGCACTTGTTGCGCAATTTGTGTGGGGTTGCCTTGATGCAGATTGAGTTTGACCTTGGGGTAGCGTTTGATAAATTGTTTAACCACCGCAGGCAGCGCATAACGGGCTTGGGTGTGGGTGGTAGCGATGGTCAGCGCACCGCTGTCTATAGCCTGAAATTCCTGGCTGATCTGCTTGAGGCTCTCCGCATCGTGCAACATGCGCTGAGCGACATTCAGGATGAGCTTGCCCGGTTCGGTAATGGCAGTAATGCGCTTGCCATTGCGGATAAAAATTTCCATGCCCAGTTCTTCTTCCAGCAATTTGATCTGTTTGCTGATGCCGGGCTGCGAGGTGTAAAGCGCTGCCGCGGCATCGGAAATTTTCAGTCCACGCCGGGCGATTTCTTGCAGATAACGCAGTTGTTGTAAATTCATGCCAGGAATCCTTATAACCTATAGCTATAACATTCTAACATAATAGTATTTGGAAGCATGATAGCCGTGCGCTATCATGCGCGTCCTTACAGGGATAACTATGGACTGGATTTACACATTTTCTGGCTTTGTCGTCGGCTTTATTGTTGGCGTAACGGGCGTGGGCGGTGGTTCTTTGATGACGCCGCTGCTGGTGCTGGTGTTTGGTGTCGCCCCAGCCACCGCAGTGGGGACCGATTTGCTGTATGCCTCTCTGACCAAGATGGGCGGCACTTGGGCGCATGGGCAGCGCGGCACGGTGGACTGGAAAATCGTCAAGCTGCTGGCACTGGGCAGCTTGCCCGCGACCTTGCTATGCATGGCGCTGTTGCATTATCTGGCATTGGATGAAAAGCATCTGAAGTCGCTGATTACCAGTGTGTTAAGTGTGGCGCTGGTACTAACCGCGCTGGCTTTGTATTTCAAGCCTTATTTTCAGCAACTGGGGCGCAGCAAGGAAGGTGTGGTATTTGAGTTGCATGCCCATCACTTACCCGGCGCGACTATTATTACCGGCGCGGTGTTAGGCGTGCTGGTCACCATTTCATCAGTCGGTGCAGGCGCATTAGGCGTGGTGGTACTGTTGTTTCTGTATCCGCGTTTGCCCACCGCCCGAATAGTCGGTACGGATATCGCCCATGCCGTGCCCCTTACACTGATAGCAGGGCTGGGCCATGCCGCGCTGGGTACGGTAAACTATACCTTGCTGGGCAGCCTGTTGCTGGGTTCGCTGCCCGGAATTTATCTCGGCAGCCATATCGGCGTAAAAATACCCGACCGGATATTGCGCCCGCTACTGGCCAGCATGTTAATGATAATCGGCGGCAAGTTAATGTTGTCGTGAGCTACTTAAGGAAGAATGATGAGTACAAATAAAAGCAATAAGCCCAAGCAAGTCACCTGGTTCAACGGCTGCGGCGGGCGCATAGGCATCGTAGTCGGTACCAGCGGCGAATTTGCTTATATCGGCATGGCAGTCAAGCATGATGAGGATGCCAATGTAGAACATATCCTGGAATATGGCGCGAAATTTCCGCTGGATGCTGCGCTCTTGTTGCAGCCGTCCAAGATTTATTCTTCGGCACAAGCGGACGGTATTCATATTTCTGAAACCGAGAGTTTTTAAGGAGTATCCAAATGTATCGCTACGACAAATATGATCATCAGATTGTAAACGAGCGGGTCGCGCAATATCGCGATCAGGTGCGCCGCCGTCTGGCCAATGAATTGACCGAAGATGAATTCCGCCCCTTGCGTTTGCAGAACGGTTTGTACATGCAAATCCATGCTTACATGCTGCGCATTGCCGTGCCTTACGGCATGCTGACTTCACACCAGATGCGCATGTTTGCGCACATCGCGCAGAAGTATGACCGTGGCTATGGCCATTTCACCACGCGCCAGAATATCCAGTTCAACTGGCTCAAGCTGGAAGACACACCCGCCATCCTGGCCGATCTGGCCTCGGTGGAAATGCATGCCATCCAGACTTCGGGAAATTGCATACGCAACATAACCTCCGATGAGTTTGCCGGTGTGGCCGGAGATGAGATTGTGGATCCGCGCCCTTATGCCGAAATTTTGCGGCAGTGGAGTACCTTTCATCCTGAGTTTGCCTATCTGCCGCGCAAATTCAAGATTGCCATCAGCGGCGCGACAAAAGACCGTGCTGCGATTGCGGTGCATGACATCGGCTTGTCGGTCACCAATAATGCGCAAGGTGAAATCGGTTTCCGCGTGCTGGTCGGCGGTGGTCTGGGGCGCACACCCATCATAGGCAGCGAGATTTGCAGTTTTTTGCCGTGGCAGCATGTCATGACTTATTGCGAATCCATACTGCGTGTGTATAACCAATATGGACGGCGCGACAATATGTACAAGGCGCGTATTAAAATTCTGGTGAAAGCCTTGGGAATCGATGAGTTCAGGCGTCAGGTGGAAGCCGACTGGGCGGACATCAAAGACGGCCCCGGCACCCTGACGGTCGAAGAACTCCAGCGCGTATCTGCTTATTTTCCTGCACCGGCCTATGAGAAACTGCCTGCGCACGATGCGGCCGTGGCTGCCTATCAGGCGGAAAACAAGGGTTTCGCCAACTGGATGCAGCGCAATGTTAAAGCGCACAAAGTACCAGGATACGCAGTCGTGGTGTTATCGCTCAAGAAAACCGCGATTGCGCCGGGCGATGCCAGTGCCGAGCAAATGGAAGCCGCAGCTGATCTGGCCGACCGCTTCAGCTTCGGCGAACTGCGCATTACTCATATGCAGAATCTGGTGCTGGCTGATGTTAAACAATCCGACTTGATCACGCTGTGGAAAATAGCCGCCGCGCAAGGCATGGCCACCCCTAACATTGGGCTGTTGTCCGACATCATCTGCTGCCCCGGCGGTGATTTCTGTTCGCTGGCCAATGCCCGCTCCATTCCGCTGGCGCGCGCGATTGCCGAGCGTTTTGAAAGCCTGGATTTTCAGCATGACATCGGCGAGATTGAAATCAATATGTCCGGCTGCATGAATTCCTGCGGCCACAATCATGTCGGCCATATCGGCGTACTGGGCGTAGACAAACAGGATGGCGGCGAGTGGTATCAGGTATCGGTCGGCGGCGATCAGGGCAACGACAGCGCAATCGGCAAAGTCATCGGGCCTTCATTTACCTTCGCCCAGGTACCGCCCGTGATAGACCGCTTGCTGCAAGTTTATGTGCGCGAGCGTTTCGAAGATGAACGCTTTATAGATACCGTGCGCCGCATCGGCCTGACACCGTTCAAGGAATTTGTCTATGCCACGCCGGTGGAGCCGGATGCCAAGCTGGATAGCGAAGTGTATGGCTTGTTGAAAAACCCGGAAAACTATGCCGCGCCTTATTCGGTTCCCTATTTCTCACCGAGGTTTTAATCATGCTGATCATTAAAAATAAATCCGTGGTTGAAGATGACTGGACCGTTCTGCGGCTGAATGAAAACGAGACGGCGGAGAGCGTGTCCGTCGCGGCAGGGAAAATTATAGTGCCTCTTAAAGTGTGGCTGGC
>JAUSKS010000084.1 GCA_030646595.1 Gallionellaceae bacterium
CAATATCGGCCACAATAATATTGGGGCTGCCTGTCTGAATGTCCCAAGCGTCTGGGGCATCAATGTCAGCATCAGCGGTACCCGTAAATGAGACGGGAGGATTGGCCGGTATCGTGATCGTTTGTCCGGTATTGTGCAAACCCCATAAATTGGGAAACTCTGGATCATTGGGTGTGGCCTGTACGTAATAAAGCCCGTTGGGTTCTGCATACAATACATCGGGATCGTTTTTGTACTTGTCCAAAAGCTCCTGGGTCGATTTACCATGCTTGGACTTCACTTTATGGACAGCGATAGCGGATATTTCAGATAACAACGTAGCGCCCATTTTGTCGTGAATGCGTTTTTTCTTGTCGACGCTCACGCCTTTTTTAAATTTAACGAGCACTTCTCCGGGTACATATTGGGGACGCTGGACTTGCTCCGTTTTCTGACCCACGACAGTATTGGTGGGCAGCGATTGCGCACTTGACGCATTACTAGGATCAAGAATTGCGCCCAAGGAAACAGATGGTAACAAGAACATCCATATGGCAAAAACATGAAGACTGATTCCAGCAGTTACGGGTGGTGACATCCAATTTTTCATACGCATGATAATTACCCCTATGATAAATAGTAGATTACTTCATCAAAACTACAATACATTGAATTAAGAACCTCGCACCTGTAGCAGAGCAGCTTGTCCCTGTTTTTCTATTTTTATACGGCGCTTCAAAAACCCGGATCCTGATTGCATAGATCCGGTGTCCATGAAAAATGATAGCAGAAAATTTTTAGTTGTCTCCCCCCTGCCCAGGGGGGTTTTTGGTTATTTCTGCATGAATTGAGATTGAGGAGTCAGGGTCATCAAGCCATTAACTGCGCCTGCATGGCGTCCTTATTTTGCCTTGAATGCCTCGGTCATAAAAGCCAAGGCTTCCTTCCATGAAGCCTTGTCAGCCGCCGCGTTATAGGCCAGCGGCAAGTTGAACTTCTTGCCGTAGCCATCGGCATTGGGATTAGTAAAAGCATGCTTGGCACCGGGATAAGTCACCACCTTGTAATACACTCCGGCCTTGTCCATTTCTTCGCGGAAAGCAGCGACCTGCGACTTGGGTATCATGGGATCAGCTTCCCCAGCAAAGGAAGCAATACGCGCCTTCACCCTGCCTGGTTCAGCCGGACGCTGTGTTTCCAGACTGCCGTGGAAGCTGACTGCCACTGCCAAGGGCTCGCCTATGCGCGCCATTTCCAGCACTACCGAGCCGCCAAAACAATAGCCGATTGCGCCAACCTTGCTGGCATCTACAGTTTTTTCTTTCTTGAGCAAATCCAGCGCGGCATCGAAACGGGCCTGGGCCAAGGGCATGTTCTGCCTTATTTCACCGGAAAATTTACTGGCTTGATCAGGGTGATGCGCCTGCTTGCCCTCACCATACATATCCAGCGCCAGTGCGGTATAGCCATTCTGCGCCAGCATGCGGGCACGCTTGCGCGCATATTCATTATGCCCCCACCATTCATGCACCACTAAAATACCGGGACGTGCGCCTGTGATTGCATCATCATAGGCAATATAACCTTTCAAGGTGACGCCTTGCACACTGTAATTAACTTCCTTGCTCTGTATTGCCGCATGGGACACGGAAACGGTAGCAAACATCAATGCGAGAAATAATAATTTCATGGCAACCTCCTTGGAAAGTTACAGGATGGGGAATAACACTGCTGCAATTGTAATTCCAATTTCGACTTCAGAGTGAAACAAGCTTCAGCCACGTATTTGGGTCGCCCTGCATTGTTACTCCTCCTTGCATGGGATCACCATGCTGCGTCAGCCCTCTCCCCAAGGGAGAGGGGACAATCGCTCTCTCTCCCTCTGGGAGAGAGTTGGAGAGAGGGTGGGCGTCTAGCCGGGTAATCCAAAATATGCGCGCTCGAATGCGTTCAACTACAGTTTCCAGGTTCAACAATATTGTCCGGCAGCGTAGCCCGACGCCCATGCCCACTGGAAGTTATAGCCACCCAGCTGGCCGGTGACATCCACCACCTCACCAATAAAATATAACCCCGGCACAGCATGGACCTGCATGGTTTTGGAGGAGAGTGCATGGGTATCCACTCCGCCGCAGGTGACTTCCGCCTTGGCGTAGCCCAGTGTACCGCTGGGTGTGATTTGCCAGTCATGCAGTTGCGCAGCCAGCGCTGCCATTTCTTTTTCGGTGTACTGGTTGAGCGGTTTGTTATCAGGGAACTTGATCTCTACAAAGCGGCGCGGTAAATACTGCGCCATAAAATTACTGAGCAACTGACGATTGCCGCGCTGCTGTGCAAATAATTGCATCAGGTCATGATCTGGCAGTAAATTAATGTGCAGCGGCTGTCCTGGCTGCCAATAGGAAGAAATTTGCAGAATGGCCGGGCCACTCAAGCCGCGATGGGTGAACAGTAAATTTTCGCGGAAAGACTGATCTGCATAGCTCACCACCGCATCAACTGAAATGCCAGCCAGCTCAGCATAAGCCTGCCATTCATCCGGATGAAAACTCAAAGGCACCAGGCCAGGTTTAAGTTTGGTTATTGGCACACCGAATTGTTGTGCGATGCGATAACCAAATGGCGTAGCACCAATCTTGGGGATGGATAAACCACCGCTGGCAATAACCAGAGATTGGGTATGCAAGATGCCGCGGTCAGTGGTGAGTGTGAAGCAAGCGGTATCTTCTGCGTGAGAGACATGCTGGTGCTGAACATCCTGCACTGCGCATGGCATCATCCAGTTAACCCCCGTTGCATCGCATTCGTTTTTTAACAAAGCGATGATGGCACCTGATCCTTCATCGCAAAATAACTGGCCCAACTTTTTCTCGTGATAGCCAAGACCAGCCTGCTTGAGCCAGGTGATGAAATGTTGCGGGGTATACCGCGCCAGTGCAGAGCGACAGAAATGCGGATTACTGGAAATATAATTTTCCGCCTGCGCATGCAGATTGGTGAAGTTGCAACGACCCCCGCCGGAGATGCGTATTTTCTCCGCCAGCTTTACTGCATGGTCAAGCAGCAATACCGCCCGGCCACGGCGTGCCGCCTGAATGGCACACATCATACCCGCTGCACCTGCACCGATGACCACCACCTGAAATTGCTGCGCATCCCCCATACATCACCATGCCCATAATGAGGGCGGCACTATACAATAGTGGGATGGACAATAGTGTGACGGCAGTTATCCAAGTGTTATGTAGCCACCCTTGCTTATCCGTCCTGGATATTTACCTGGTATGGCCTGCTTGATACCTTGATATTTTTTACTGCGTGGTAAAGATGTAATTGAACCGGATGAGTGGTCAGTATGATAGCTTTGGCAAGCTCCATCTCTTCTGCAGTACCATGTGCGACCAGTAAAAAATCATCTGCTTTCACATCAGATAAATGTTTCATCAGACTATCTTTGGGAATACGCAAACGGAATAATACTGCGACCAAGGCCATCGCGCCGCCTATTGCCAAGCCTCCAATTATCATCCAGGCCAGCAGATTAATGATGATCAGGTAAGGTTGCGGCAAGGTCAGCATCCCTGTGAGGAAAAGCTGTCCCAGCAAAAATCCGGCCAGACCACCTGCAAATGCGCCCTTTTTGCCCCAGAACTTTATCCGGTCTACTGCCTTGTAAAAATGAATAAGTTGACCGCGACTAGGGTAACCTTTGCCAACTAAACTGAAATTTTTTAAATTAAAACCACCTTCGATTATTTTTTCTACTACCGCATCTGCTTGTTGATATTCGCTGAATGCAGCAATCAGGGTGTCATGAGTTTGTGCCATGTTGCTTCCACTTCAATGATAAGAAACACCAGCTTGCCTTGAATTACTTGGCGAGTATGTGCGCTGTCCAACAGAGAATGCACAACAATAAGCAGATAATTATTTTTATAAATTACTGCCAGCACTGAAAATACCATGGGAAATATAATGCATACCAAACCACTTACTGATGTCCCCACCTTGCGCCAACAAGCCCGCCACCATGTCGATCAAGGCGCAGTCACTGCTGGCTATACAGCTGATCGGGCCGCCATCTTGAAATTGCTGGATGCAGCATTGGCTACCGAAATAGTGTGCGTGTTGCGCTACCGCAGGCATTATTTTTTAGCGCGTGGCATACATTCAAAAACTGTAGCGGATGAGTTTTTAATGCATTCCAATGAAGAGTTGAGTCATGCCGATTTGCTGGCTGAGCGCATCGTCCAGCTGGGCGGAGAACCGGATTTTTCTCCGGATAGCTTGACCCGACGCAGCCATGCCGAATATGTGGCAGGCACTTCCCTAATAGACATGATCAAGGAGAATCTGGTGGCAGAGCGTATTGCCATAGACAGTTATCGTGACATGGTGCTGTATATCGGCGAACAAGATCCGACCACGCGACGCTTGCTGGAAACCATACTGGCCGTGGAAGAGGAACACGCCGACGATTTATCAGATTTGCTGCAAGGACTACCACTCAACAAGTCAGAAGTATAGCGGCGATGGAGTGCGGCGACATGTCGCCGCTTTAAAAGCGCAGACATGTCTGATGTAACTACTAGCCATTCGACTAGGTTGGCAAACTACGCCAACCAAGTCGCTGGTTATGCGCACTCCATAATTGTCTATCCTTAAAATTGAGGATGCCTGAAAATTGAATACCAAAGCCATCCACAGACAACTGCTGCTGTTAAAAACCCTGATCACCGGTCACAGTACCCCACGCTACAACACGGCTGATGAATCGCCATTGCGCGCAGAATTGTTCAGTGCTGATCAGATGGAGCAGCATGGTAAACATCTGGCCACCTTGCACAAGCTCACGCAAGGTCATGCCTCGGATCAACTCCTGTCACGCCTGTCTGCCAATGAAGAAGTTTTAGTCGGCGTCTGCCGCTTGCTGACCACGGCAGTAACTGCCAATACCCGTATTTCACCTGCTGAAGAATGGCTGCTGGATAATTTTTATCTGATTGAAGAGCAGATACGAACTGCCAAACGTCACTTGCCCAAGGGGTATAGCCGTGAATTACCGCGCCTGTTACATGGCCCTTCTGCAGGCCTGCCACGCGTATACGATATTGCGCTGGAAATAATTTCCTATGGTGACGGACGCGTAGATGTAGACAGCCTGACCCGCTTTGTCGCTTCCTACCAAACCTTGACCGCGCTCAAACTGGGCGAATTATGGGCGATACCCATCATGTTACGGTTGGCCTTGATTGAGAATTTGCGGCGTGTGGCTGCCTGCATTTCGCTCAGCCGGATGAACCAGGAACTGGCTATTTTCTGGGCCAACAAAATGATGGAAGTAGCCAAGAAAGATCCTAAAAGTTTGATCCTGGTCATTGCCGACATGGCACGCTCCAAGCCCCCCATGGTCAGCTCCTTCGTTGCGGAACTGGTGCGCCGTTTGCAGGGGCAAAGTTCGGCCCTAGCCTTGCCGCTAACCTGGATTGAGCAATGGCTGTCAGAAGCCAATCTGACCATAGAGCAATTAATACAGTCGGAAGCACAGCGCCAGGCAGCCGACCAGGTTTCCATTGGCAACAGCATTGGCAGCCTGCGTTTGCTGACCACTACCGACTGGCGCGACTTCGTGGAAACACTGAGTGTAGTGGAACAAACGCTGGGCCGTGATCCGGCTGGCATTTATCTGCGCATGGATTTTGCCACGCGTGATCGCTACCGCCATGAGGTGGAAAGAATTGCCAAGCGTGCTGGCCTGGCCGAAGGAGAAGTGGCGCAAGCAGCCATGCAGTTGGCCGGTAGCGCCACCGCTCGCTCGGTGCCAGGCAATAACGGCGATACCCGGACTACCCATATTGGTTACTACCTGATAGACCAGGGAGTTTCACAACTTGAACAGGCAGTAAAATTGCAGCGTCCTCCTCTGTTCAGGCTGCAACGGTTGTTTAGCCGCTATCCGCTGGCACCCTATCTTGGTGTCATCCTGCTACTTACCCTGGCCTTCACCGCCGAGTTACTATCGCGGGCGGATAGCGATGGCTTGCAGGGATGGCGTCTGCTTTCCGCCGCGCTGCTGTTATTACTGGCCAGCAGTCAATTGGCCATAGGCTTGGTAAACTGGCTGGCTACCTTGCTGACCACGCCTCATTCCTTGCCACGCATGGATTTTTCACTGGGCATCCCGGCACAATCGCGCACACTGGTGGTCATTCCGACCATGCTGACCAGTACACAAAACATAGAAGAGTTGGTAGAAGCGCTGGAAGTCAGATTCCTGGGTAACCGTGATGACAATCTGCATTTCGGTTTGTTGACTGATTGGCGTGATGCGTCTGAAGAAACAATGGCCGAGGATGAAACTCTGCTGCAGTTTGCCGCACACCGGATTGGTGAATTGAATAACAAATATCGCAGCGCTGACCCTGTCGCTACATCCGATAATCGCGCTAGCAGTTTTTTTCTGTTCCATCGTCCGCGACTGTGGAATCCCCAAGAACATCTCTGGATGGGTTACGAACGCAAGCGCGGAAAACTGGCCGACTTGAATGCATTTTTGCGCGGCAACAAACAACGTAACGGCAAAAACCGCTTTGCATTAATCGTGGGCAACACTGGCACTCCAGGCGAGGCAGGTATATTAGCGGAAGTCCGTTATGTCATTACGCTGGACACGGATACCCAGTTGCCGCGTGAGTCAGCGCAACAATTTGTCGCCACCATGGCGCATCCGCTGAACCGCCCGCTATGTGACCAGCAAAAACGCTGTGTCAGCGCAGGCTACGGCATTCTGCAGCCCAGTGTGCGAGTCAGCCTGACAGGTGACTATGCTTCGCATTATGAACGGCTGTGGGGCAGTGAACTGGGTATTGATCCTTATACCCGTGCGGTGTCAGATGTTTATCAGGATATTTTTGCCGAGGGCTCGTTCATAGGCAAAGGCATTTACGAAGTAGACGCCTTCGAATGGGCCTTGAATGATCGTTTCCCGGAAAACCGCATACTCAGTCATGATTTGCTGGAAGGCTGTTACGCGCGCTGCGGCTTGCTCAGCGACAGCCATTTGTACGAAGATTATCCGGCGCGCTACAGCATGGATGTCAGCCGCCGTCATCGCTGGATACGCGGGGACTGGCAATTGTTGTCATGGCTGCGGCGCAAGGTACCGGGCGCGGGCGGGCAATATGAAAAGAACCCGCTATCCATGCTGTCGCAATGGAAAATTTTTGACAATCTGCGCCGCAGTCTGACCTCAACTGCCTTATGTTTGCTGTTATTGCTGGGCTGGACTGTGCTGTCTCGCACACTGCCATCAGTCTGGTTCTGGACCGGTGCTGTGGTTGGCATCATCCTGCTGCCGTCCTTAAGTGCTTTCGTCATGGATCTATTCCGCAAACCCGCCGAGGTTTTATTGCGGCAACATCTAGCAGCTGAAATGCGCTCCGCTGGTAAATATGTAGCACAAGCCACGCTAACACTTATCTGTCTGCCGTTTGATGCCTACATCAGCCTGGATGCCATCGTACGTTCGCTGTGGCGCATGCTGTGGTCGCGCAAACGGCTGCTGGAATGGAATCCTGCCAGCAATCTCGATGCGGTTTCTTCTTGCCGGTTTGGCATCAACCGCACCGACCTGTCCGCTGCTGTGCAATTGATGTGGGTGGCCTCGCTGTTTGCGTTACTCATTGCATTGTATCTCTCCACAAAAAATCCGGATGCATTAACGGTAGCTTTCCCGATCCTGGCACTGTGGTTCTTTTCGCCACTCATCATGTGGTGGATGAGCCGTCCAGTCAGTCGCGATGAGGCCATGCTATCTGCTGTGCAAATCACTTTCCTCAGAAAAATCTCGCGCAAGACCTGGGCATTTTTTGAGACTTTTGTCAGCGCTGCTGATAACTGGCTGCCGCCTGACAATTACCAGGAATACCGCGGCGTAAGCGTGGCCCATCGTACTTCCCCCACCAATATTGGACTGGCTTTGCTGTCCAATCTGTCGGCCTATGATTTTGCCTATATCCCCGCGGGGCCGCTGCTGGAGCGCACTGCGCATACCCTGAACACCATGCAAAAATTGCAGCGCTATCAGGGCCATTTTTATAACTGGTATGACACACTGTCTCTACAACCCCTGCACCCTTTATACATATCCTCGGTTGATAGCGGTAATCTGGCTAGTAATCTGCTGATCCTGCGCTCGGGATTACATGGACTGATAGACGCGCCCATTGTCAGCAAACGAGTATTTGAAGGTTTGCAGGATACGCTGGAGTTATTGGCCGACGGTGGCAAAAATATCACGCTGCCCTTGCTCAAGATATTCCGCCAGAATCTTGAGGCAGCCTGCGCTTCTCCGCCCGCCACTCTGTCCGGTGTGCATGTCGTTCTGGAACGCTTAACCAAACAAATCCTGCGCTTTACCGCCAGCCTGGATAACCAGCCCAAGGCCGATGTGGCTGGGGGCGATGTCCCGTTTTGGGCGCACACGCTGGCTCGACAATGTCAGGCAGCACTGGATGAGTTGATGTTCCTCGCGCCATGGCTGGAGTTATCTCCAGCCCCTGCTGATCTCGACGATTTGTTGGCGCTGGACAGTATCCCGTCCTTAAGTGAACTGGTGCAACTGGAAAAAACCATGCTGCCCATTATTAAACAACACCGCTATGCAGCCGATGATCTGGAACAACACAGATGGCTGGAAAAATGGCAACTCGCGCTGGCCGATGGTAGCCGACGTGCCCGTGAGCGCATGCAGTTAATTGAACATCTGGTTACGCAAGTTAGTGCATTTGCGCACATGGAATATGACTTTCTGTATGACAAAAAACGCCATTTGCTGGCCATTGGTTACAACGCCGACGAGCGCCGCCGGGATACCAGCTTTTATGACCTGCTGGCGTCGGAAGCCCGGCTATGTGTTTTTGTTGCCATCGCGCAAGGGCAGTTGCCGCAGGAAAGCTGGTTTGCACTGGGGCGAACGCTGACCAGCACGGGTGGCGAACCTACCCTGATATCGTGGAGCGGCTCCATGTTCGAATATCTGATGCCGCTGTTAATCATGCCCACTTTCGGCAATACCCTGATCGATCAAACCTACCGCGCAGCGGTGCAACGGCAGATTGAATATGGTAAGCAATGCGGTGTACCGTGGGGAATTTCCGAGTGTGGTTACAATGTCGTTGACGGACATTTCAATTATCAGTATCGGGCCTTTGGCGTTCCTGGTCTGGGCCTCAAACGTGGGTTGGCCGATGATCTGGTTATTGCGCCCTATGCCTCGGCGCTGGCGCTGACCGTGGCCCCTGAAGCGGCCTGCCACAATCTGCAACGCCTGGCGG
>JAUSKS010000085.1 GCA_030646595.1 Gallionellaceae bacterium
TGGCGTTTTCGTCAAGGATGCCGGTGAGTGCGTGGGGGTAAGTGGGGTTTTCGTACAGGTAAGTTTTTGTGGTTAGGTCGGGATAGGTGACCAAACTCAGATTGCTGTTCGCGTCGTAGGTGTATCCATACACGCCGCCTGCGGGGTCGGTCATTTTGACGATGCGGCTTAGTGAGTCATAACCCAAGCTCAGGCTGCGGGCGTAAGCATCGGTCACGCGGATCAGCAGGCCAGCGGATAAGGCGGCGGTGGTTGGTACGCCTGCGGCATCCAGTACATAGCCGCCATTCGGTGTCACGGCGCTGCCGTCGCTATAATTTAGCGTGGTGGTCTGGCCGATCCGGTTGGTGGTGGAGGTCAGCTGACCAGAGGCGTTGTAGGTTTCGATTTTGTGATCATCGGTGGTGTAGGTCCAGCCGGTGAGTTTGCCTGCAGCATCGAATTGGCTGGTGAGTTGGCCCGTGACGTCAGCGTCAGATTGCCAAGTGTCTCCGCTGCGGGTGTAGGTGTAGGTTTTGCCGTCGTCACGGGTTACGTAGGCGGTGATGGCCGTATTATCAGGTATCCAATTGGGTTGCAGGCCAAGGCGGTATACGGTTGAGTTGGCTGGTAATGGATAGGAGGGTGGTGGAGCCGGGGTACCTTGTATGGTGCGGTTCCAACCTAAACGCCAACTATTTTGGCCGAAGAAACTTTGTGCGGGGGTTTCATAGGCAGCCTGACTATTATAAGTACGCTTGAATTCCAGCCCGGAAGGTGCGCGGCAATCTACTTCAACCTGATATTTTAACCCGGTTCCTACGTTGATCGGGTTACCTTGGCTGAGCGAACATGACCCGCCCGTATTCTTGCCGGAATATCCGGTGGCCGTCGTGGTGGTGCAGGCCGTTTGATCCCGGTTCGCTACCAGACTTGAGTTGCAGGTGCAGGTGGTGTCATTTAAGGGCGTAGAACTGCTGGGGCATTGGGGGATCACCTCACGCTCGCACATGGAGGTGCTGAAATTATACGAATACGGGACTGTTGGATTGACGGTGGGCTCGGGGCAAGTAACCGATCCCATGATAAAAAAAACATGGACTGTAGTACGATCGCACTCAGTCCTCCAAGTCGTGGCATTTATGCGGGTGATATTAATTGCACTGCCGCCTCCCACAGTGCTACAAGCTGAGTTTGCTGCAAGCTGCACAGAGGGTAAACACATTATATTTTGTGAGCTAGTGAAACATGCGCCCGGAAGCGGCGCAACCTGCTCTACTACCGCCTGCGCCTCAGTTGCCACTCCTAACATCATCAACACCGCCATGAGTAATTTCACCAAGCGACGGGCGAGAATGGAATCAATGGGGTCAGACTCCATTGATGTACCCCATAGCCGTGGGATGATCGCCAGTTGCTTAAACATGGAATCCGTTGTGCTTTTCATAATCATTTGTGCATTTCGCCATTAACTCATTCATTCCCCGGGTTACGCCGCAAGCGGCTAACCCAGGCTACGTTTGCAACAAAATCAATGGAACAAAATCAATGGGGTCAGACTCGATTGATCTACCCCATAGTCGTGGGATTATCGCCAGCTTTTGGTGCATCATGACGTGCATCATTTCCTACTACCCCTTCAAGCTATCAGTATCACCCACATTGATGGTACACAGATCATCAAATCAAAAATGCAATCCATGCGTCTATTCGGCGCTATATAAAATGCTCGCCACTGCGCATTTATACTCCATAAGGAGTTAGCCCATTATGGCCCGCGCCGCTGCTCTGCGCATGGCGCTGATTATTACATTTGCTGCTGATTTTATTTTAGCCAAGACATGCTGAACTGGCCTTGTTATTATTTTGGGGCGACTGACTTTATTTAATCGGCAACTTGCCCGCTACGAATTAAACCATAAG
Source organism: Gallionellaceae bacterium (assembly GCA_030646595.1). Classification (GTDB taxonomy): domain Bacteria; phylum Pseudomonadota; class Gammaproteobacteria; order Burkholderiales; family Gallionellaceae; genus Nitrotoga. The sequence goes on from JAUSKS010000085.1 coordinate 1,903, forward strand.
ACATTGCTCTTCACAACTGGCAAAACTGAAGATGATGCTCCAGCGTTATTCCTTAACGATCCAAGGAAGCGCTGATTACATCTGAATTTGTCACTCCCACGAGGGCGGGAGTCCAGTTAAATCAACAAGCTGGATGCCCGCCTTCGCGGGCATGACGACTTAATCAGCGCTTCCCCAACTATAATTCGCGACATATTCCATTTACCGCTCATTACGCAATGCGTTTGCAAGCTGAAACACGGACATGGCGTAAAAATTACTGTTGTTATAAAGGGTAATGACTTGAAAATTCTTGAAGGCCAGCCAAAATTCCGCTCCAGTCGCCACTGTAAAATCCAGCAGCAGCGCAGAATATTCGCTGTTATATGGAGCCAAGGGAATTACCCCTGCTGCTTTCCAGGCAACCAGCGGTCGTGGGTCGCGTAAGCTGCCTGGGCAAGATTCGGCGCTAACCTTGGCTCGTACCGCCACTGGCTCATCCTTGCGCCAACCATATTGTTTAAGGTAATTAGCCACACTGCCTATGGCATCTATCGGATCATTCAACAAATCAATCTCATCATCATTATCAAAGTCTACTGCGTGTTTGCGGTAGCTACTGGGCATGAATTGCGGGATGCCCAAGGCACCGGCGTAAGAGCTTTGTATCTTGAATAGCTCCCATTCCTGGTCACGCGCCAGCAGCAGATAGTTTTCCAGCTCACTGCGGAAAAAAGCCGCGCGCGGCGGGTAACTGAACGCCAGCGTGGTCAATGCGTCCAACACGCTAAATTTACCGCTATTGCGCCCGTATAGCGTTTCCACACCGATCACGGCAACAATAATTTCCTGCGGTACGCCGTATTCCTTTTCGGCGATTTTCAGCGCGGCTGCATAGCGCGACCAAAACTCCAGGCCGCCCTTGATGCGCTTGTCGTTAATAAAAGCGGCACGGTATTCCAACCAGGGTTTGATGGTGCTAGGCGTAGTAATGGCAGTAATGACGGTCTGTTGATAATGAGCACGCTGGAAGACCTGTACCAGTTCCTCGCGCTTGAATTGGTGCTTGGTCACCATTTCATCAATGAATAACGGAATGCCGGGCAAGTCGTCTGCGATACAAGGCGCAGCAAATAGCGCAAGAATGAAGGTAAAATGGAAACGGATAAGCATCCTGTATTTTAACTCGACATTAAGGTGGCTCACTGTTAAATTTCGCCCCCTTTGATTTAATACTAAGCAGAAAGCTGTTATGAAAAAAACGACTCAACACCATCGCCTCCTTATTCTGGGTTCCGGCCCGGCTGGTTACTCGGCTGCCGTCTATGCTGCGCGCGCCAACCTTAACCCTGTGCTGATAACCGGCATGGCACAAGGCGGACAGCTGATGACCACTACCGACGTGGACAACTGGCCCGCAGATGCGATGGGCGTACAAGGCCCGGAATTGATGACCCGCTTCCAACAGCATGCGGAGCGTTTTAACACGCAAATTATTTTCGATCACATCCACACCGCCAAGCTGCAACAAAAACCGTTTGTGCTGGAAGGCGACGCAGCCGACTATACTTGTGACGCACTCATCATTGCCACCGGTGCATCGGCGCAATACCTGGGCTTGCCCTCCGAAGAACAGTTCATGGGCAAAGGCGTGTCCGGTTGCGCCACCTGCGATGGATTTTTTTACCGCAACCAGGATGTGGCGGTGGTCGGCGGCGGCAACACCGCTGTGGAAGAAGCGCTGTACCTGGCCAACATCGCGCGCCATGTCATCCTGGTACACCGGCGCGACACCTTCCGAGCAGAGCGCATCATGGTAGATCGTTTGATGGAAAAAGTGCGCGAAGGAAAAATCAGCTTGCAACTCCACCACACTCTGGAGGAAGTATTAGGCGACAGCAGCGGGGTCACCGGCATGCGCATCAAACACACGCAAACGGCGGCGGTGCAGGATATTCCCTTGACCGGCGTATTCATTGCTATTGGCCATAAACCCAATACCGATATTTTTGCGGGTCAATTGGAAATGGCCAATGGCTATATCATCACGCGCAGCGGGCAAGCGGGCAATGCCACCGCTACCAGCATTTCCGGCGTCTTTGCGGCGGGCGATGTACAGGATCATGTTTATCGCCAAGCCGTCACCAGCGCGGCAACGGGCTGCATGGCGGCACTGGATGCGGATAAATATTTAAGCGCGCAGGGGTAAACCTGGAAAAAGCAGTTGGCCACATAACCAGCGACTTGGCTGGCGTCTTTTGCCAGCTTAGTCGAATGGCTAGTAGTTTCATCAGAGAACACAGAGCTCACAGAGAATAGCAATGGGTTGTCGTTAATGATCCGCTTATTCATCGGGTAAATATTAACAATGGGTGTACCTGCATCCTCTCTGTGTCCTCTGTGATCTCTGTGGCTTGAACTGCGGTTTTTAGCATAATGAAACTCGTGCATCATGCTATGGAGTGTACCGCCCATGAAAAAAACCAAGGATCAGCCCGCTGCTGTTGATGCCGATTTATTTCAGCAAGCGCTGGATGGCGTCATTCCGCTGGCACCTTCCAACCGCGTTGCTACTGTTCCCTCACCCAAATCTTTTCGCCCTGCTGCCAAACCCTCCGCTGCCTTAATTGCCGATACGCTTTCCGATCATGGTGCGGAAGACAAGCTGCTTCTGGAATTTCTACGCCCCGGCATTGCACGCATGAGCTTGCGCAAACTGCGGCGCGGCCAGTGGCCGATCCAGGATACGCTGGACCTGCATGGTCTGCGCAGTGATGCGGCGCGCAAGTTATTGCTGGAATTTTTGCACCACGCAACACAACAGGGGCTGCGTTGTGTATGTGTAATACATGGCAAGGGCTGGCATACCGATGGTGGGGAAGGAATACTGAAAAGCCGTACGCGCCATTGGCTGACACAGTGTGCAGAAGTGCTGGCGTTTTGCGAAGCACCTCCTCAGGCTGGTGGAGGAGGTGCGGTGTTGGTGCTGTTGAAAATCTAAATCGCGGCTTCGCCTGTCTCACCCGTACGGATGCGGATGACCTGCTCCACTGTCGTAACAAAAATCTTGCCATCGCCTATCTTGCCGGTATGCGCTGCCTTGACGATGGCATCCACTGCCGCGTCCAGCATGGCCGAAGTGACGACCACTTCCACCTTGATCTTGGGCAAAAAATCTACCACGTATTCCGCACCGCGATACAGTTCAGTGTGCCCCTTCTGCCGCCCGAAGCCTTTGACCTCAGTCACGGTCAGCCCGCTGACACCCAATTCCGATAGCGCTTCGCGTACTTCATCCAGCTTGAAAGGTTTGATGATGGCTACAATTTGTTTCATGATGGCTCCTGAATAATAAGGTAAGTATAGCGTATCTAAAAGTCATCCTGGTAACGCACAGTAATTGGATAGCGCCAATCCTTGCCAAAACCACGATCCGTGATGCGTATGCCGACCGGCGATTGGCGGCGTTTGTATTCATTGACGCGGATCATCTGCACTACCCGGCGCACGTCTGCCTCGGCATAGCCGCGTACCATGATCTCGGCTATCGTAAGATTCTGCTCCACGTAACAAGCCATGATGCCATCCAGAATGTCATAAGGCGGCAAACTGTCCTGGTCGGTCTGATCTGGTTTTAATTCCGCGCTGGGCGGGCGCGTAATAATACGCTCCGGAATGACTCTGCCCAAACTATTACGATAGTGCGCTAAACGATAGATCCAGGTTTTGCTGACATCCTTGAGCACAGCAAACCCGCCAGCCATGTCGCCATAAAGCGTGGCGTAGCCTACCGTCATTTCAGATTTATTGCCCGTGGTCAGCACCAGCGCGCCGAATTTATTGGATAAAGCCATGAGCAAATTTCCGCGTATACGCGCTTGCAGATTTTCTTCGGTGGTGTCCGGTGCGGCATCCTCGAACAAGCGTTGCAAGGTAGTCAGATAGGCATCAAAGGCGGGCTTGATGTCCAGTTCATCATAACGTACACCGAGAATCGCAGCCATTTCACGCGCATCGTCCAGACTGATCTGCGCGGTATAAGGCGAGGGCATCATCACCGCGCGCACCTTGTCTGCGCCCAAGGCATCCACCGCCACGGCCAGCGTCAGCGCAGAATCAATGCCGCCGGATAAGCCTAATAACACCCCGGGGAAACGGTTCTTGCCGATATAGTCAGCCACGCCCAGACATAGCGCGCGATAAATGCTGTCTTCCTGTGAACGCGTGGGCACCTGTTCCCCCGCCACCAGTTTCGACTCGTGCAATTCCAGCAAGCCCAGCGTTTCCTCAAAAGAAGCAAATTGATGAGTCAGCCCGCCCTGCGCATTCATCGCAAACGACGCGCCATCGAACACCAACTCATCCTGCCCACCCAGCATATTGGCATACACCACAGCCAGGCCGGTTTCACCTATGCGGTCGCGGATGGCTTCATAGCGCGCTGACTGTTTGTCAACGTGATAAGGCGAAGCATTCAACACCAGCAACACCTGCGCGCCCACTTCGCGCGCGCATTGCGCCGCGTGTTTCTGCCAGATGTCAGCACAAATACTGAGCGCAAATTTCACCCCTTCGATTGCAAACACACAGGGGCGTTCGCCACGAGTGAAATAGCGCTCTTCATCAAACACCCCATAATTCGGCAGCAAATTTTTATGATAAGTAGCGATAATTTTTCCATCACGCAGCACCGAGGCGGCGTTATAGCGCTCCTCCCCCACTTCATGCGGATGACCTACCACCACAGCAATGCCCTGCACCTGTTGCGCAAGCTCATGCAATGCCTCATCACATGCGCGATAAAATCCGGGGCGCAACAACAAGTCTTCTGGCGGATAGCCGCACAAACTCAATTCCGGCGTAAGCAACAAGCTCGCGCCTTGTTGTTTGGCGCGCTCGGCATAGGCCAGTATCTTGGCAGCATTACCAGCAAGATCACCCAGGGTGCAATTGATTTGTGCGATAGCGAGTTTCATGGTGCTTTCAGACAGATGGCGCAGCGCGGTTCGCAACTTCTAGCAAGGCATCCAGCACAGTAATAACTTCGGATGAGATTTCATCTACTGGAATGGCATCAGCCAGGCCATGGTAGTCACGCTTGAAGGTTTGTTGGGGAACGCCGAGGCGTTCGTAAAAAAGTTTGAACAGCGGATCGAGGAAATCGTCGGTAACCTTGATATCTGGCCCCCAAGGGTCAGGCTTGTTGGTAATGCTCAGGGCATGAGTAATTTCCGTCAGACTGGCTTCAAGTTTTTCGAGACGGTTCTGACGTTCGGCCAGTTCAATGAGATCATCATCGCGCAACCCCGCCTGCACAAAAGCTCGTAGGCTGGCAGGCGTTACCAGATAATTTTCGATTTCCCGACGCGACCACATGCACTCGGTGAGTTTCGAGCCGGTATGTAGTTCTTTATCAAGAAAATCGAATAAAGCGAAACCGACCAGGTCAGCCTTAGCCTCGCGCAACCCTTGAAAATGATTTCGAGCCTCTTGGGGTTGATTACTACCCAGATAGATGGCAGGTACCAAATCATGCAGCACGGCTTTGGCTGGGTGGTCGAGACGTTCCGCCAAGCGCCGCAGAATAGCCAGGTCTGTGGAGCCTTCCAGGTAGAGCATCCAGCCTTTTTGCTCGGCTAGATAATAGTCGGCCATGCGGATACTTTCCAAAGCCTTTTTGACTTGGCCACGGGATCGGGTATCTATACGGTGGGGTTTCCCAACAAAAGCCATAACAACATCTCGCTCAGCAGCTTCCTGCAAAACGACTTCGGAATGACTGGCGGCTATAATCTGAGAACCATTGACTCCCGCAATTTCCGTAAGGAGGTTATAAACATCACGCTGGCGCAATATCTCCAGATGCGCATCTGGTTCATCCAACAACAGTACCGCGCCGGGGTTGGCGAGCATATAGCTCAAAAGTAGTAAAACCTGCTGGCAGCCGCGTCCTGATGATGAGAGATCAAGTTCAACCCCCGACCTTTCTTTGTAAGTTAGCGATAGCTCGGCGCGCTCCTTGATGTAAGCAGGTTCTTGCAAGGTGATGTGGAAGAGATTTTCAATGTGGCCGACAAGTTCACGCCATGCGCTTTTGTCATCGCGCATGAAGAGTTGCCAGCACAGATTGCGAAGTACTTGTGCGGTCTGGCCTTCGCCGATCAGAACGCTAATTTCTCCTGCTTCTTTTCGATGTTCGCGCTCGGCCAGCCCGGACATGGGTGGAAGAAATACCACGTTGTGGCGGCGAACCGCTTCAGGAATGCGACCGTCATCACTGTCTTTTAGACGACAGTAAAAAGACTCTTCATTGGCGTAGTAAAATTCTAGGGTGCATATCCATGGCTTATCTTCGTGAACACCTTCTGCAGTAAGCGTTATATAAACATTGCTTGTTTTTTTGCTTATACGGTCAATTTCATGAGTACGAAGATCATTCCAAAGCAGCTTGGTACCGGGTACCGGAAGCGAATAAAGGTCGCGCCGCTTGATAGTGAC
>JAUSKS010000086.1 GCA_030646595.1 Gallionellaceae bacterium
GCGGTAAATATGCACGTATATTCCTGCCCGCCACCTGCGGCCCAGGATGCGTCATTATATGGGGAACCGCATCTAAATGCAGATACCAGCGCTGCGGATGCGGCGCAATAAAATGCAGGCCTTCATCTGCGAAATGCGCGTTCAGCATAGCGCATAATTGTGCCGCTTCCTCGCTAGTGATTGGTATCTCTGGCCGCAGTATCATTTGCTCGCGCTGCATCTGTATATGCGACGGATCTGCGCGTAACCAGTATTTATCCCCTGGTGACACTCCGTCCGCGAGCAAGGTAATGGGGGCGATAGCCTGGTGCTGGATACCAAATGCCGCACATAAGCTATCTTCCAAGCTCGTTATACCCCAGGGCTGATGTTGCGCGCGCGCCAGCAACTTCTCTAGAATGGGCACTGACAAATCTGCACCAGATGCGGCAGCGGCCTGTTGCGGCAGGAATAAATCGGCAATGAGCAGATGGCATTTCAAGGTCATATCCTGAAGTTTACCATCTCGCCTGTGTTATCCGGCACAGGTCTGTGGCAAACTAGCGCCCTATTCATTTACTCACATACACCTTGCGCCCTTACGAACTCTTCATCGGTCTGCGTTATACCCGTGCCAAACGGCGCAACCATTTTATTTCTTTCATCTCGCTGATTTCCATGCTCGGCATGGGCCTGGGCGTAGCCGCACTGATTGTGGTGCTGTCAGTCATGAATGGCTTTCAGAAAGAAATACGCACCCGCATACTCGGCGTGGCACCCCATCTGCAAATCAGCTCTGAAGGTAGTCATCTGCAAGATTGGCAAGGGCCATTGCAGCTTACCCAGCAGCATCCGCAAGTGGCCGCTGCCGCACCTTTTGTGAATGGACAAGGCATGCTGTCATTCGACCAAAGTGTGCAGGGAATCATGGTGCGCGGCATCTTGCCAGCGCAGGAAAACAAGGTCGTTGACCTCAATGGAAAAATGCAGGTGGGTTCCTTGCAAGCCCTGCATGAAGGCGGGTTTGGCATCGTGCTGGGCAGTGATCTGGCGCGTGCCTTGGGTGTACATCTGGATGACAAGGTATTGCTCATTACACCACAGGGACAAATCACGCCAGCCGGCATGATGCCGCGCCTGAAACAATTCCGCGTGGTGGGCATTTTTGAAATCGGCATGGCGCCCTATGACAATGCGCTGGCCTTGATCCATTTAAGCGATGCGCAAAAACTTTATCAGATGGGCAATACCGTCAGCGGCATCAGCGCCCGCCTGCATGACCTCGATCTGGCCCCGCAAGTGGCCATCGAACTGGAGCGCAATTTGCCGCCGAATACCTATGCCAGCGACTGGACGCGGCAGCATGCCAATTATTTCCGTGCCGTGCAGATAGAAAAGAAAATGATGTTCATCATTCTGTCGCTGATCGTGGCGGTGGCGGCATTCAATATCGTTTCCACCCTGGTGATGGCGGTCACTGACAAACAGGCCGACATCGCCATTCTGCGCACACTAGGCGCAACCCCTGCCAGCATCATGAAAATTTTTATTGTACAGGGTACGCTGATCGGCATCATCGGCTCATTGCTGGGTGTAATCGGCGGCGTGTTGCTGGCACTTAATATAGACACCGTCGTACCCTTCATCGAAAAAATTCTGGGCCTGCATTTCCTGTCCAAGGAGGTGTATTTCATCAGCGAACTCCCCTCTGATCTACATCGTAGTGATGTACTCAGTGTGGCCAGCTTCTCCTTCGTGATTAGCCTGCTGGCCACGCTGTACCCCAGTTGGCGCGCCGCGCAAACCCAACCGGCAGAGGCGCTACGCTATGAGTAACCAGAGGACAGAAGACGGAAGACAGAAGACAGAGTTTGTGATTTCGTGCCGTGATTTGCGCAAAACATTTACCCAGGGCAAGCTGCATGTGCCCGTGTTGAATGGTGTCAATCTGGATGTCATGCACGGCGAACGTATCGCCATCGTCGGTGCCTCTGGCTCCGGCAAAAGCACCTTGCTACATCTGCTCGGCGGGCTGGACCATGCCACGGGTGGCAGTGCCACTATCCTGGGGCACGATGTGCAAACCATGAACGAAGTGCAGCGCAGCCATCTGCGCAACCGCTCCTTGGGATTTGTATACCAGTTTCATCACCTGCTGGCCGAATTCACTGCGCTGGAAAATGTCGCCATGCCGCTATGGATACGCGGCATGCAGCGCGCGCAAGCTGCGCCCATCGCTGCGCATATGCTGGACATGGTGGGATTAGCCGCACGCATTGCGCATTTGCCTGCCGAACTTTCCGGCGGCGAACGCCAGCGCGTCGCCGTTGCCCGTGCTTTGGTCACTGAACCGGCGTGCGTATTAGCGGACGAACCAACAGGAAATCTGGATAGGGCCAGCGCGCAAGCCCTGTTCGAATTAATGCAGACTCTTAACGAAAAATTGAACACCAGCTTCATCGTGGTCACCCACGATCTGGAACTGGCCGGAAAAATGCAGCGTCAGTTGCGCCTGGTGGATGGGGTGCTGATGTAGGGGCGCGATTCATCGCGCCCAGGTTTGTTGGCCAGCGAAATTCATCGCGCCCCACGTTGCCGTACCGCTTCAAATAAACACACTGCGGTAGCGGCGGCAACATTCAAAGATTCTACCTGTCCAGGCATGGGAATAGCGACCTGCTGCGTAGCCGCTGCCAGCAAATTTTCTGACAGACCTGCCCCTTCGTTGCCCACAGCAAAAGCTACTTTCCCGCGCAGGTCACAATCATATAAATTCATTTTTGCGCTAAGCGCGGTGGCCACTAACTTGCCCGGAAATATCGCAGCCACACTGAGCAAATCGACCGCCTCATGAATGCTGAGCGCGAAATGCCCACCCATACCGGCGCGCAATACCTTGGGCGACCACACATCAGCACAGCCCTGGGACAAAAACACCGCATCGCATCCCGCCGCTGCCGCAGAGCGCACAATAGAACCGAGATTGCCGGGGTCTTGAATGTCTTCCAGCAACAAACAAAAATTGCTGTGCTGCGGCGACCCCGCTGCGCCGGGTATCGTGATCAGCGCGAGTATGCCGCTAGGCGTTTTGAGTTCAGATAATTCAGCGTACAAACTATCGTCCAGTTGTGTGACCGGTATGCCTGGAAATTTTTTCAGCAATGCGACGATTGCCTTATCTTGCAACGCCGCTTCCGTCACCAGTAAATGCAATGGTTGCTGCCCAGATGTCCGATAAGACTGCACCAGATGCACTCCATCCAGCAAAGTTTGCCTCAGCTTGCGACGATGCCGTGATGAGCCAACGAGTTTTAGCAGTTCTTTGAAAAAAGGATTATCGCGTGAGGTGATGTGTTTCATGCGCATATTCTCTCACAGAGCGCAAATCGAAATCACTGCACCGTAAACCGCTTCCCAACAGCATCCTGCAATTGCGGTAAAGTCGGATACTTAATAAAAAGTGCTCGGACGTAAGTCTGAGCACTTTGGTTTTGGTGGGAGATATTGCACTGGGTTTGAACCAGTGCCCTAGCCAGCCGTCATGGGCCTATCACAATGGTGTTCCCCGCCAGGGCGTTGTTGCTCTCGTTGCTCTCGGTCAGGTAGTTGTTGTAGTCAGCAATCGCGCCGATGTAGTAGGTACCCGGTGCCTGACCGCTGGAAATAGTCACGCTGGTGCTGCCCACGCTGCTGGC
>JAUSKS010000095.1 GCA_030646595.1 Gallionellaceae bacterium
TCGGTAAGCGGGCGCATGCGCACACCGCGCCCAGCGGCCAGTAGCATGACCTTCAAAATGTCAGCCCCCACGAGGGTTTTTCCTGTAGCACATTCAGCAGTTGCAGCAGCGGCTTTAAATCCCCGTAGCGTTCGCAAACACGACGTACATAATCCATCACCAAAGGTAAATCCTTGAGGTAACCATCCTTCCCGTCGCGGTGATAAAGACGCGCAAATATGCCCAGCACTTTCAGGTGGCGCTGTATGCCCATCCATTCGTAGTCGCGGTAAAAATCGGCAAAATCCGAATGTACTGGTAGTCCTGCTTTTTTGGCTTTCTCCCAATAGGGGATTAACCAATCCAATACCTCGGCCTCTTCCCAATGAATATAAGCGTCCTTGAAGAGCGAAGCCAAATCATAGGTGATGGGGCCATAGACCGCATCCTGAAAATCCAGAATGCCGGGGGTGGGTGCGGCGACCATCAAATTGCGCGAGTGATAGTCACGATGTACATACACCCGCGGCTGGGCCAGATTATTTTTCACGATGCGCTGGAACACAGCTTCTAATGCGGTGCTTTGTTTTTTATCCAATGTGATTTTTAAGTGCTGGGCGATATACCACTCAGGAAACAAACGCATCTCGCGCATCAGCAAGATCTCATCATAAGGCGGCAATTCATTTTCGCGGCTGGCCAGCTGTATGGTAATCAAGGCATCCGTGGCATGGGTATACAGTTGCTGCGCATTAGCAGGCGTGGCGCGCAGTGCTTGCAGATAGGTCGTGTTGCCCAAATCGCTTAGCAGCAAAAATCCCTGCTCCAAATCCTGCGCCAGTACCTGCGGCACATGCACACCCGTGGCACCGAACAGGTGGGCGACATGAATGAAGGGACGGCAGTCTTCATGCGCTGGTGGCGCATCCATGGCAATCAGTGTGGGGCGCTGGGTATCCGCAAAAGTAGCGCGAAAATAACGGCGAAAACTGGCATCGGCAGAAGCAGGCGCAAGATCGAATGTAGCATCGGGAAACTGCTTTTGCAGCCAGGTTCGGAGCGCTTGTTGGCGTTTCATGATTGCCTTAATGATGGAATTGTGCGATTTTACCACCTTAATTTTCGGCATCGCACCATGCGTTTTTGTTTTGTTCTTGCTGCATTTTCCATGCTATGCACTTTTTCTTCAGCCTGGGCTGAGGATGAGGGGCTGACGCTCAAGCTTGATCGTACTTTTATGGCGCGGTCGCCAAATCAGGATGAGATTCCTGTCTTTATTTCTGCCCAGCATTTACAAGGACAGCAGGAAAGCCAGATAGAAGCCAGTGGGCAGGTTGAATTGCGGCATGGTAATCAAAGCGTGTTCGCTGATGAAATGCGCTATCAGCAAACCACCCAGGAATTGATTGCCAACGGGGCAGTACGGCTGGAGCAGGCAGATACTGTTATATATGGCCCTTACCTTAAACTGGATATGGGCACGGACATAGGTGATATGCCACAGCCGGTATTTCTGCTGACCAATAGCAATGCGCGTGGCAGTGCTGATAATCTGCATATCCAGGGCAAGCAGAACTATATTCTGGACAACGCTGTTTATACCACCTGTGAGGCGGGGAACGACGATTGGTTGCTGAAAATGGGGGTGTTGGAAATCGACCGTAACCGTCAGGTGGGCACTGCGCATAATGCACGGGTGGAATTTATGGGCGTGCCTATCCTGTATACTCCGTGGATGGATTTTTCGCTTAATAGTCAGCGCAAATCAGGTTTTCTCGGCCCGACATTTGGCAGCACTGGGAACAATGGCTTTGATCTGACCCTGCCTTATTTTTGGAACATCGCACCCAACCGTGATGCCACCATCGCACCGCGCTTGATGTCCAAGCGTGGCTTGATGATTAATAATGAATTTCGTTATCTGGAGCCAACCTATACGGGTGAGGCGCATCTGGATACTTTGTCGAACGACCGTATCGTGGGGGGCAGCCGTTCACGTTTTGCGTTGAAGCATGGTCAGAGCCTGGCCCAGAATGTGGGTGGCGCAATTACTTATAACCGCGTTTCGGATGATGCTTATTTCCGTGATTTATCGGATGCGGTGAATGCCACTTCACAAACCAATCTGGTGCGCGAAGGCATGTTGGCCTATAACCACAGCAATTGGAATGCAGCCTTGCGCCTGCAACGCTTCCAGACCTTGCAAGACCCGGCTGCGCCAGTAGCCATCCCTTATCGCCGCATGCCGCAACTCAGCTTGAATGCGCAACAATCCGTGGCACAATCAACAGCCACGTTCACCGGCGAGCTGGTAGATTTTCGGCACCCTTCCGCTATCAATGGCAAGCGGCTGGTGGCCTACCCCAGCATCAGCTATCCCTTGTTAACGCAATCCGCAGTGTATGTCACGCCCAAGCTGGGCTTGCATAATACTTATTATGCGTTGGGCGAAAACAATGTGGCGGGTTTGCCTGACAAGGGGCGCAGTGTGCCGATTTTTAGTCTGGATAACGGCTTGGTACTGGAGCGCGATTTGCGCCTGGGTGAGCAGGGCTACATCCAAACCCTGGAGCCACGTGCTTATTATGTATACATACCCTACCGTAATCAGGATGCACTGCCGAATTTTGATTCGGCGCAAGCAGATTTTAATTTTGCCCAGATGTTCACGGAAAATCGTTTCTTCGGCAACGACCGTATCGGAGATGCCAATCAGATCACGCTGGCGCTGACCTCACGTTTGCTGGCGCAGGAAAGTGGAGCAGAGCGATTGCGCGTGGCCGCAGGTGAGCGTTTTAGCCTGGCCACTCCGCAGGTCAATCTCGTGGCACCTACTGCCACCACCAATAAATCGGATATTTTATTGGC
>JAUSKS010000096.1 GCA_030646595.1 Gallionellaceae bacterium
CCCAGCAACGCACCGCGCCGTCACTCAACACCGCGCAACTATAGCTGCTGCCTGCACTGACTGCCACGACCGTGCTGAGGCCGGATACCGCAACCGGGGTGGAGGAGCGGGCCGTGCTGCCATTGCCTAGTTGACCAGAGAAGTTATCCCCCCAGCAACGCACACTGCCATCACTCAACACCGCGCAACTATGGTTGCTGCCTGCGCTGACCTCTACTGCCGTGCTGATGCCGGATACCGCAACCGGGATGGAGGAATCGGTCGTGCTGCCATCGCCCAGTTTGCCCGAAGAGTTATTCCCCCAGCAACGCACACTGCCGTCATTTAACACCGCACAAGTGTGGCTGTTGCCTGCACTAATCGCCTTGACCGCAGTGGCCAATACCTGGCTGGCTCCATCTGAGTAATAGGCCGTAGCCTGCATTTGCAGGGTTTGGCCAACATTCAGGCTGGGTGTATCCGGGCTTAGCGAGAGTGAAGACAACGTGGCGGCCAGCGCTGGTGTCATGTTTCCCAACAACAGCATTAGCGTGATCCAAACGAAACCAGTTTTTAGGTAGCATTTTTGGCAATATTTTTCCCAAAATAGGTCGAGACGTCGGGTGTTAATGTTTGGGTATGGCAGGGCAGTTTGCATTGCTTTCTCCTATCAGATGTGTGAATCTTTCGGTAGTGTTCAAATTTTTGTGTGTCCAAATCATTGTTAAAAATCACAGCGTAACTGGATGGTGCTATTATCCTAAAAACATGTCAACAAGAAGAAGTTATTCCACAAGAAATTATTCCTGTGCTGCAAAAATTTGAAAGATATCAATGATAGAAATGTTTTCCAACCCACAGTTCTGGGTTTCAGTGCTGCAAATTATTGCCATTGATCTGTTATTGAGCGGCGATAACGCCGTGGTAATTGCGCTGGCCTGCCGTAATCTGCCGCCGGAACAGCGCAGAAAAGGGGTGATGTTCGGCGTGGCCGGTGCGATTTCCTTGCGCGTGATCCTGACCTTTTTTGCGGTCGGCCTGTTGAGCTTGCCCTATATCAAACTGCTGGGGGCGGTATTGCTGTTATGGATAGGCATTAAATTGCTTATTCCGGAGGAAGAGCATGATCCCTCGTCCAAGATCAAGGCTGATACGCATTTGTGGGGCGCAGTGAAAACCATCATCGTGGCCGATTTTGTCATGAGCCTGGACAATGTCATAGGCGTGGCAGGTGCAGCCAAGGGGCACTTTGGTTTGCTGGTGTTTGGCTTGTTGATCAGCATTCCCATGATAGTCTGGAGTAGTCAGCTAATCCTGAAGCTGATGGATCGGTTTCCCATTATTATTGTGGCAGGGGGTGCCTTGTTGGGCTTTGTCGCGGGTGAAATGTTGTTGACTGATGTGCTGGTGAAGGAATGGGTGGAGACACAACCGCATTGGCTGCATTGGTTGGTTCCTGCGCTGGGGGGAGGGCTGGTGGTGGTGGCAGGAAAGTGGCTGGCAGCACGCAAGCTGGCGACACAGCAGATAATCAGTCTGGTGGATAAACAAGTATCTTCGTCCTCAAATGGGCGGAATTTGAAAGGGTAACAATGAAATTATTAATTCCCATAGATGGCTCGGACAGTGCCAATCATGCGCTGAATCAGGCGATTGCCAGCAGAGCCTGGTTGAAAGAACCGCCGCAATTATTTCTGCTGAATGTGCAATGGAAGCTTGCCACCGGCAATGTGAAGTTGTTTATCAATCAGGACACCATCAATGATTATTACCGCGAACAAGGGATGGCGGCATTAGCCGCTGCCCAGCAGAAGCTGGATGCAGTCGGTCTGGCCTATACTTATCACATCAGCATAGGTACTCCAGCAGAAGCTATTGTGCAGTATGCACAGGAGCAGCAGGTGGATCAGATCATCATGGGTGCACACGGCCAAAACAAGTTATCTGACTTGTTATTGGGGTCAGTGGTGAGCAAGGTCTTGCATCTGGCCACCATGCCGGTGCTGTTGGTTAAGTAGTATTCATCCCCTAACATATTCTATGTATTAGATTTTATAGTTCACCTCTTAAAATCTTCTGGATTTTAGGTATTTCCTCTTGACTTTACAAATAAGAACGATTATCATTCGTGTTACTACTTAACGAAAGGAGTCAAAAATGAAAAACCTGCTGATCTTGTTGTTAGTGCTTCCCGCCTGGGCAATGGCTGCCGAGACTGAATATATTGTGGTTATCAAGAATCATGTTTTTGAGCCGGCAGAAATTACCATTCCTGCCGGGAAAAAAATCAAGTTACAGGTCGACAATCAGGATGCGACCCCCGAAGAGTTTGAAAGCCATGAGCTCAATCGTGAGAAAGTCATTCCGGGTAAAACCAAGGCCTCCATTTTTATCGGCCCTCTGAAGTCTGGACGCTATCCTTTCTTTGGCGAATTTAATGCGAAAACCGCTCAAGGCGTGATCATCGCTGAGTAATTGTTGAGGAGAATTACCATGTTCAGCACCGCAATCATAATTTTTCGTGAGGTTCTTGAAGCGTCGCTCATCATCGGCATTCTTGCGGCTGCGACACGTTCCATCCCTGGACGCAACTATTGGCTCGCTGCCGGCTTGCTGGCGGGGCTGGTAGGCGCAGGTGTGGTAGCTCTCTTTGCCAATAGCATCGCTTCCATGGCCAGTGGCATCGGCCAGGAATTACTCAATGCCATCGTGTTGGGTATCGCCGTGCTGATGCTGGCTTGGCATAACATCTGGATGGCCTCGCATGGGGCCGAGTTGGCGGCGAATGCAAAATCAGTAGGTAAGGCTATTCGCGACGGCGCTAGCGAGTGCTCAGCGCTCATGCTGATTGTCGGGCTGGCCGTGTTACGCGAAGGGTCGGAAGCGACCTTGTTCCTGTATGGCATTGCTGCTTCAGAAACGGCTGAATCGTCCTCCATGTTATTGGGTGGCCTGCTCGGCCTGGTCACTGGCGCGACTGTTGGTTATGGGCTGTATGCTGGCCTGCTGCGTGTACCGATGCGCTGGTTTTTCACTGCGACCGGTTTGCTGATCCTGTTTCTGGCAGCGGGCATGGCTGCACAAGCAGCAGGTTTCCTGATCCAGGCTGATTTACTGCCCAGTTTGGCAGCACCGCTGTGGGATACCTCGGCAATACTTCCTCAACAGTCTGTTTTGGGCATGCTGCTGCATATTTTTATCGGCTATGACGACAGGCCGGCAGGGATGCAAATCGTTTTTTATCTGACCGTGCTGATTACTATTAGCCTCGGCATGAAGTGGGCCGGTCGTTCGCACCAGTTTAATCGAAAAGGAGCAAAATAATGAAACATTCAAAAAGGAGTTATGTCATGAAAAATCAGAGTTGGGCGTTTGTGTTGGGGGCCTTGCTGGCCGGACCGGTGGTGGCTGGACCTGCGGATTATGTTTATACCCCCATCGTGGAATATGGTGAGCGCGAAATTGATTTCAAGTTTGGCTCAGCCAAATCAGATGGGTCCAGCAAGCAAGTCAGTAACCTGGGTTTCGGTTATGGTGCAACCGAATACTGGTTTACTGAAATTTACGTGAAACGCGAACGTGAAGGGGATGCCAGGCTGACCCTGGTCGAGTGGGAAAATAAATTTCAGCTTACCGAAACCGGAAAGTATCCGGTGGACATGGGAATGATAGTTGAGCTTGAATCGCCAGTGAATAACGGGGCTGAGCCGTATGAATTCAAATTTGGACCGTTGTTGCAGAAAGAATTTGGCAAAGTACAACTCAACACCAACCTTTTATTGGAGCGCAAGTTTGGTACAGGCGGGCCGCATATCACTGAATTGGGCTATCAGTTGCAAGCCAAATACCGTTGGCAGCCCAGTTTTGAATTTGGCATGCAAGCCCTGGGCGAGGTAGGCGAGTGGAACGACTGGGATGATGGGGACAACCAGAACCATCGCATCGGCCCTGCCGTGTTCGGCAAGTTTGATTTGGGCAACCGCCACAAAATAAAATACAACGCTGCATGGCTGGTCGGTTCTACTCCAGCAGCACCTGATCATACTTTCCGCATGCAGGCTGAGTACGAGTTTTAGAGGCAGTGAGCAGTGACGGGTAACTTGTCACTGCTTACTCATCGCCCATCACTGCCCTTACGTTTTTGTAAGGGCATTTTTGTAAGGGCATTTTGTTTTGGTGCAGTCGGCATACAGATAAAGCGAATGCTCACGGATAGTGAAACCCAGCTTTTCGGCAATCTGGATCTGGCGCTTTTCAATTTCGGCATCATAGAATTCCTCTACCCGGCCGCATTGCAAACAAACCAGATGGTCGTGGTGGCTTCCCTCATTTAATTCAAATACCGATTTGCCGCTTTCAAAATGGTGGCGGGTTAACAACCCGGCTTGCTCAAACTGTGTGAGTACACGATAAACCGTAGCCAAGCCTATATCCAGTCCTTCCTTAAGCAGAATTTTGTAGACATCTTCAGCACTTAAATGCCGCACATCACCATGCTCAAACAGATTGAGTATTTTCAGGCGCGGTAGCGTAGCCTTGAGGCCAGCAGTCTTGAGGTCATTGGGCGTTTTCATGAATTATCCTTGGGCGAGACAAGCAAATGGGAGCATACCTATTGAAGCATACCTTGGGTCGGCCTGAAATCATTATTTTTCGGTGTGATGGTTAATTTCCGAAAAATGTTTTAGTATCTGAATGATATGGGGGCAATATATCAAATTATCCGGCGCTAGCGACATGAAAAACGTGAAGTTGTGGAAGACGGATGGATTTGTCGGCGCATTGATTGTGCTGCTGTTTGTGCTGGGTGCTAATAGTGA
>JAUSKS010000101.1 GCA_030646595.1 Gallionellaceae bacterium
GGGGCAATACAGGGCCATAAATAAGGCCTTTCCCCAAGGACAGTTTTCGGTGATATAGCTCAGGTGGTTAGAGCGCAGCACTCATAACGCTGAGGTCGGTGGTTCAAATCCACCTATCACCACCAGTTAAAAATTCACAAAAGTTCAGCGAAGTATATGCACCCGCACGAATTAGTCTTGCGGAGCCTCTCATTTTCTTAGTGGTTTATTGAGCCACTAGTACTTCTTGACATTACTAGCGCAACGAATTACTATTTGCCATGATTCGTTCATTCGCAGACAAGCAAACTGCTTATATTTTTACGGGCGGCAGAGCCAAAGCACTGCCCGCGAATTTGCAATCTACTATGCGACGCAAACTCAAGCTGGTTGATGCAGCAGGCGCTGTTGAGGACTTGCGAATTCCACCCGGCAACCGTCTCGAAAAGCTGGGTGGTGATCGTGTTGGGCTGTGGAGCATACGTATTAATGATCAATGGCGAATTTGTTTTCGCTGGCAGGGTGGGGATGCGTATGATGTACAAATTGTGGATTACCATTGAGGAGGAGTGAAAATGACCATTCGCCGTGAACAACTGGCCAGCACAGATTTCCGTGCGGTGGCAGGCCGTGGGCGCTTAGCGGCTATTCATCCGGGAGAGGTGCTTAATGAAGATTTTATCAAGCCGCTGAGCCTGACCCGCTATCGCGTAGCCAAGGCTATGGGAATATCGCAACGGCGCATTGATCTGATCTGCCGGGGAGATTCTGCGGTAAGTGCCGAGATGGCGCTACGGCTTGCCCGCCTTTTCGGAACCACGCCTGAGTTGTGGATAAATCTGCAAGCGCAATATGACCTGGAACAAGCCGCACAAGATGCTGGGCAACGTATACAAGATACAATCACCCCTTTGACATTTAAGGCTACGCCCATCATTACTGCGCCACGCAAACATTAAAAGCCAATCGGTATACAAACGTGGCAAATAAATTTTATATCAAAACTTTTGGCTGCCAGATGAACGAGTATGACTCGGGCAAAATGGCAGATGTGCTGCGTGCGTATGAAGGCATGGAGCAGACGGACGCGCCTGAAGAAGCCGATGTGATTTTATTCAACACCTGCTCCGTGCGCGAGAAGGCGCAGGAAAAAGTATTTTCTGATCTGGGCCGCATGCGGCCGCTGAAGATGGCCAATCCTAATTTGCTCATTGGTGTGGGTGGGTGTGTCGCCAGCCAGGAGGGCGGCACCATTGTGAAACGCGCGCCTTATGTGGATATGGTGTTTGGCCCGCAGACCTTGCATCGTTTACCGCAATTGCTGGCGGCGCGCCGGACAAGTGGGCAGCCACAGGTGGATATTAGTTTTCCTGAAATCGAAAAATTCGATCATCTCCCCCAGCCGCAGGCGACAGCGGGTTCCGCCCTGGTTTCCATCATGGAAGGGTGCAGCAAATATTGTTCCTTCTGTGTCGTGCCTTATACACGCGGCGAAGAAGTATCGCGGCCATTTGTGGATGTGTTACGGGAAGTGCAATCATTGCTGGCGCAAGGCGTGGTTGAAATTACCCTGCTGGGGCAGAATGTAAATGCCTGGTGTGGCGCAATGGAAGATGGCGAAAACGGAGACTTCGCTTTTCTGGTGCAGGCACTGGCTACGCTGGAAGGCTTGCAACGGCTGCGCTTCATGACTTCTCATCCCAAGGAAATGTCGTCACGTTTGATAGCCACGTATGCCAGCACGCCCAAGTTATCCAGCCATTTGCATCTGCCAGTGCAGTCCGGTTCGGATCGCATATTGGCGGCCATGAAGCGCGGCTATACTGCGCTGGAATACAAATCCATCATCCGCAAGCTGCGGGCCGTGCGCCCGGATATTATGCTGACTTCCGATTTTATTATTGGCTTTCCCGGCGAGACCGAGCGCGATTTTGAAGCAACCCTGGCCTTGGCTGCCGAGGTGGATTTCGACGCTGCCTACAGTTTTATTTATAGCCCGCGCCCTGGCACACCTGCTGCCAACATGCCGGATGAAGTGCCCGCTGAAGTCAAGGCCGAGCGTTTGCAACGCCTGCAAAATCGGGTGACGGCACAAGCGCAAGTGCATGCGCAAAATCTGTTGGGCAGTGTGCAAAAGGTGCTGGTGGAAAGGGCGTCGCGCAAGGATACGCAGGAATGGGCAGGCCGTCTGGATAATAGCCGCATTGTCAATTTTACGGGCACGCCGGACATGGCAGGGCAGATGGTGGATGTGAAAATTACCGAGGTGTGGGCGTATACCTTGCGCGGAGAATGTGTGGCGTGTTGAATGGATACGCATAAGCTTTCTCTGGCAGTGCAGTATGCGGTGGATGCGGAAAATCTGCCCACCCGCGCTCAATTCAGGCGCTGGATCAAGGTGGCCTTGCAACAGGACGTGGGCATTACCTTACGCATTGTGGATGAAGACGAAGGACGTGCGCTGAATAAAAAATTTCGGGGCCAACATTCCGCCACCAATGTATTGACCTTCGTGGATGAAGCTGTCTCCTATGCAGATATAATCCTGTGCGCGCCGGTAATAGAACAAGAAGCGCGCGCGCAGCACAAGGATTTACAGGCCCATTATGCTCATCTGACCATTCATGCGGCCCTACACCTGCAAGGTTACGATCATATGAAGGAAGCGGATGCGGTTAAAATGGAAGCATTGGAAACTGCATTGTTGGCAAAATTGAGGTATGCTGATCCTTACTAGTCATAAGTAACTTAAAGCAAGCAAAGATGGACCAATCTGACAGTAGCAAATCCCAAGGCAGTAGACCGGAAGGCCACAAACCCAGCCTGCTGGAGCGGCTATCTACCATGCTCTTGCGCGAGCCGGAAGATCGTGAGCAACTGATAGCGTTATTGCACTCTGCCTATGAGCACAATCTGCTGGATGCCGATGCCCTGTCCATGATGGAAGGCGTCATGCAGGTATCTGAACAGCAGGTGCATGAAATCATGATTCCCCGTGCGCAGATGGATGTGATAGACATCAGCCAGCCGCCGGAAAAATTTATCCCTTTTGTCATTGAGACAGCACATTCGCGCTTTCCGGTTATTGATGGCAACAAAGACAATATCATCGGTATCCTGCTGGCCAAGGATTTGCTGCGTTATTACGCAGGCGAGGAGTTCGATGTGCGCGATATGTTGCGTCCTGCGATATTTGTGCCGGAATCAAAACGCCTCAATGTGTTGTTGCGCGATTTTCGCAGCAACCGCAACCACATCGCCTTGGTGGTAGATGAATACGGCGGCGTATGCGGCATGGTTACCATTGAAGATGTGCTGGAACAAATAGTCGGCGAGATTGAAGATGAATATGATTTCGACGAAGACGAAGACAACCTCATTCCTGATGCTGAGGGCAATTGGCGCGTCAAGGCAGCTACTGAGATTGCTGATTTCAACGAAGCATTGGGTACTTCTTTCAGTGATGAAGAAGTCGATACCATAGGTGGCTTGGTGCTCAAGGCAACAGGGCAGCTACCTAAACGTGGTGATTCCATTGTTATTGGTGATCATATCTTCACCGTTTTACGCGCTGATAGCCGTCGATTGCATTCCTTGTTAGTACAGTCTAAACAGTCCAAAGAGAAATAGAAGTTCAGTATTTATCTTTCGCGCCATTCTGCTATTAACCATCTG
>JAUSKS010000102.1 GCA_030646595.1 Gallionellaceae bacterium
AGGCCCCCTGTATTGTTCAGTTCAGCGTCTATTGCAGTTATCAAATCAGCGGCAGCGGCACCTGCGGCTTCGGAAATTGGGCACACCAGTTTAAGCGTCTCACAGATTGCTCGACATTCCCAATTCCAAAGAACGCAATGACCAAACGCACTGGCCATACAACAACTGTCACACGACCGCTCCTTGACCGTCGTGCAAAGCTGGCCTTCCGCTTCCAGCCTCTGCGCTAATTTGGTCGCAATAGTGCTATGCAGGTCCATGACCTGCCTTAGCGCATCATTCAGCGCACCAAAGTGCGCTGCATCAAACCGGTCCATCGCTGCATTCAGCTTGTTAACCTGCGTCTGGTTCAGATCAATGTGCTGTTGCACCTGCGGGATGACTTCGTTGTTCAAAAAATCTATCAGCGCATTCGCTTCCGATTCACTGATGGCATAACCATAATATGCTGCAACAGCCTGTAAAACGGCCTCGTCTATCTTTTGCCACAGAGAGCTATCTGCAGCCGTGCGTATCTTGTTGCGATAGTTACGATATGCAGCAAGGTGCTTGCTGTACGAACCATTGGCATTTTGCGTTGCTGCCTGGTCGTCGTAGATCAACACGTCGCGCACAAAGTTGGCTACTCCGTCGCCGGGCTGCACCAATGTATATGGAGCGCCAAGATTTTGGCCAGTGGCATTCACGAATGATGGATTGAAGCGCGAAATAAAGCTTTCCAGCGCCACATGGCGCTGCTCGACCAGAGTTTCATCTGCTAATTCAAAAATATCACCGGCGTACTGGTTGACATAGGTATGCGCAAAAACATCGGCTGACGCGTGACCCAAATAACCATAAGCAAGCGCAGTACCCAATGGATTACCTTGAGACTTGGCGAGCAAGAATGTTAGCCAATCATTCGTCTTCCAGCCCGTAGAATTGCCAGGGTGTACCAGTGTTTGCCCCACAACCACGTCCGGAAGGGCATCGGGGCCAATGTTGCCGATCAGGTATTCATTACGATTGGACAGAATCGCATTCTTCACATCCACCGGCACTGGCAACGTCACGGATTTGTCTTTCAACTTAACCGTGATCATGCCGTCATCATCCAGATCATTGATGACTTGCTGACCAATCCATAAATGGGTGTCGATCTTAAAAGCGTGACTAAGCGTTGGAAAGACCAACAAGCAGGTGGCCAGCACCACGTGTAGGCATGGGCATCGGTTTATCATCGGATTGTCCTTAATACGGAATATTAGTTATGTACTTGCACCATATCACATTGGTTACCATGGCTTCTAACATTCACTTTTTTACCGCTCAACATTGCGGTTAAAGCCGTGGCCATCATACCTTTACCATAGCCTTCTCCTTCAGTTACACAGTACACCTTGCCGCTTAAACAATCACCAAACTCACCCGCATTTTGCCCTGCCGGATCAAAACAGATGACTCCGTACCAACCTGAAAATTCAGCATCATCCTTATCATTTACTCTTACTGAACTTACATAAACGTCATTAATCTGGGTGGCAGCAAGCGCAGAAGTGATTCCAAGTGAATATGTCATTATCCCGATGAACGCAATCAAAACAGTTTTACTTATAGACAATTTTTTCATCTTTACCCCTTATTTCTAAATAAGGTTCATAGAAGCAACTCCACTAGCTAGCCAGATTTTGACAGGCTTTCCATTTCTTTTAGTGGAAGCCGTAGCTAATGCCTATGCTGCTTTGAGTAGTCTAGGCAAGCTGCTTGAAGTAAAACTCACCCGCTATGTAGTTGTCAAGCAAAAGCAAACGGTAGCGCATATCAAATATGGATAAGGCATCGGTTTATTACTCCTCAATTCAGATGGTGGATCGTTCAATAAGTGGCAAAAACTGGGGGCATGATTCAAATAGCAATCGAATTTTCCCCATTGATTTTGCTTAGGCCAAGCACTATTTGGTCTCAATACTTACAACGCTGCAAGGAGTAATTGCCTGTCCCGGGCAGTGGCTCGTTTCGGAAGCGTTTTCATAGTAGTAAAGCCCTATTTTACTCGCTGTCGCCTTGCTCAATAAGGCAGTTGCTATCAACTGCTTGTTGTTGTTCCGTATGCCGACAAGACCATTTGTACATGCGGAAGACAAGGTGCCCGTGATCCGAATGCAAGTGGTTCCTGAGTTGGCGGAATCGGCACCGCCATCGACAACGACCGACGAAATGGTCGTGTCGTCAACGCTTAGTAGTTCTGCAGCCATGGAAAAACCAGACGATAGCAGACAGGCAATGACAACTACAGATTGCAAGAGAGGCTGTACAGCTTTGCTTGGACGATTCATATAATATTCCCCCGACTGATGTTTGAATAATAATAGACTAAACCGCCATTAAGCGGTACAGACAAGTATATCGAGAAATACGGTGGTGTCTCGAATTTTGTGTAAACGGAATTCATCAATGCTGCGGTATCCTGGTTTTCTGTTTCTGTGCATTAACCGGTATGCAGAAGTCGAGCAAGCAGCACCTTTGCCAGTTTGTGCTGAACGGGGTTAAAGTTAGAAGAGGTGCAAAAACTGACCATTGCATGTGGTATCTCCATTATTGATATAGAATCGCACCTGTTTACCAGAGACTAGAGCGGTCAATAAGGTTGCATACACACCTTTGTTGTTTTGTTGGTCTGCATTTTGCCACGACAGCCATGTGCCAGCCGGGCATGTCACATTCCCTGCATCCATTTGAAAATTCACGCGCCCAGGAAGATATGTCGGCTCTACTATAGTAACTTTGCCAACGAATTCTTCCAACGAAAATGACGCACTGCTGGCAATGGCGAGAAATACACCAAACACGATTTGTTTAACAACCTTAAGTTTCACTTCTACTCCTTTCAAGTTTGCGCGATTGCGCTTTGTATAACTACAAAATGGCCAAGCATTCTAAACGAATTAATTGCTCGGTTTCTGCATAATCAATTTTCGGATAAGGAACTGATCATACTCTGCACTTTGCTTGGGATTTACTTCGATAAACAAAGTACCTTCATCACTAGGCAGGTTGACATCCAGCGACTGCTCACCACGATCACGAGGCGTTTCAATTGGATTTAAGTCTCTCCTGAATATCAACATATCTTTTCCCATCGTCGTCACAAACCGTACCGCTAATTCTACACCATCCGTTGCCCCTCCTTGCTCATACGACGTGGGATGCATTCCATAGAAAGCTGTAAGCTTTTGGATGCCACCCGGTTTATGTAGCGTTATTCGGCTGGGCGCATGAAACTGATAATACATCTCTCCGAACGCAGCCCTACTTTCTACCGGGTTGGCAACCATAACATCCGTTAACTCAGCATCAAAATCATACATCTGGGCGTTAAGTCTATAAAACATTCCTAAGTCAACATCATTGCCCATGGCAAACCCGTGGATATCTTCAAATGTCACAGTAGCCCGCTGGCCGCATAATGCTACCTGCTTATCACAAGCAACCCTAAACCTGACTACTTTACTTAGAGTAGAATTGGGATCGTTAATATGTTGAAACCGGACACTCAATGCATCACGATTGTCCACAATGAACGGATTGATCAAGAACCCTGTAGCAGCCATCTGTGGAATAAACTTGTACGTTTTTGTAGTGCCATTTTTCAGCAATACCTCGATTGAGTATTGTGACGGTTTATAGGCAAACGCTACAACATGCGCCAGAAAATTTTCCTTAACACGCACCTTAACCCAAACTGGGTCAAGTAAATTTTGCGGTACATCTACCCAATCACCAACCCTGTAACTGTGCTCAGATATAGCACTTCTAGAAATTAGCTCCTTGCCTAAAATTCGATGCAGAATGATATTTCCTGCTTCAAGGCCCACCACCTCATATCGATGCAGGATTTCTAACTGCGCGAGAGCATCATCTTGCGCTACAAGCCTGCTATCAATTGTTTTAAGGTCAAACAACAAGTAAGCCGGAGCTCGACTATCGTCCCTGAAAAACATTGCGTCAGCTTTCATGATTCTGTCGTTCCATGATGCGAATGAAATCGTAGATGGACTCGTTATATAATTGAGTTCATTGTATAACATGGCTGCCGGAAACATCCCAAAATAACCAATGAGCTGCATTCCTGCTAATGCTCTCGTTTTTGGAAGTTGCATTATTGCAATGTTCTTTTTTAAGTCGGGGTCTAGTCTTCCAAAAAGCTCAGGGATATTGACGATTCCCAACAAATTACCCTCAATCTTGTAGTATTTTGACCAGAACATTGCTATAGGACTAATAGGATACACAGCGTTGATGCCAACTAATGAAATAATAATTATCACCCCAGCAAGTGGTGTTGATAACATTAAAGGCATATTGAATGTGCTGCCATCCGCGCCGTTACTAAACGGCTCCCTCCTGAACAATATCCAAACGTGGCTGACCAATACATACCAGAAAAAAATGGCGACATGTCCATCAGCTCTGACAAAGCCGTGTTTCCATACCACAAACAAGATGAAAAACTCCACCACTGATAAGAGCAGTTGTTGATTCACCTGCGGGGCATCAAGACGTATCTTGCGGATGCTGTTTAACACTCTCCAAAAAATGAGCACTGCGCTGCTCAACAATGCAATGAAACCTGCTGCTTTCACGCCTCCTGATTCAAAAATTGTCATTGCTTCGTTGTAGCCACTTGAGAACGATACCATTGCATATGCAAATGCTGGAAAATTGGCAGGAGATTGTCCGGCAATTACCCAAATCGTTAAGAGAAAAATAACAAATCCCACCGCCGTTGTACCAGCAAAGATAAAACGGCGAGAGAAAATACAGCCAACAATAGATGCCATGACAATAAACAGCGCGATAAAAAAACAGGTACCCTTTGCCAGAGCCAGTAATGCCAAGAGTAATGTCGCCAGCAAAACAATCCAAAGCCTGGTGGCAAACATCAACTGGTGCGATACCAGCAGAAGCAGCAAGTAGAACATCACATCATTAATAACAAAGAACCCTGCTAAAATGAGGAAAGTTATCCGGATGATAACTGGCAACATCTTTGAACAGCTCCAGAGAAGAAAAACGAAACTGCCAGTCAAAAACATATTGATCCATAGTTTCAGATCGTCAAGAAAACCCGTATATATGCCTGGATAACTTAGGAACCCAAGTGGACCTACGTTTTGGATAATATCTTTTCCGTACACGAAGCCATGTAACGTCCAATACTCATAGGCAGCCTGACTCCCCGCATCATGTCCATTGGAAGTGACAATCACTGGTAATTGAAAGATAGCAAGAAAGAGTAGCCCGATAATTAGGGCATCACCGATACGGCTAGCAGTTATTTTTATATTCGATAGAGGCATATACCTTTTCATAGGCGGCTGGTTCAATATCGAATGCACACAGTATTCCCGCTTCAACACCTTAACCAGCCCAAATTGTACAGTTGGTTATTGGGGAAGCTCTTGTTTACAGCGTGGCTGTGGTATTCTTTACAGAATGCTGCTAGCACAATCTGCTATTTCTTGAACCATTGATTGCGCCAATTTAATGCGGTCGCCCTTAAGTAACTTTTCTTGACGCTTACCTAACGCGATAAAAAACTCGCAGCCTTCAGTATCAAAACCTCCCACTTCGACCATTCCAGTTAGGTTAAGCCTCTGCAGATCATGAAGTATCAATCGAAAGCTTGAGGGAGTAAATCGCCAACCATGTATATCTATATATTCATCACTTTCTTGCGCCTGCTTCCAGGCTGCCTGTGCATTGTCTAGTGTATGAATAAAAGACATTTCCCCATGCAATTGTGATGCCCATGCCGGCATGCCTCCCATTTTTGCAGCATTTGAAAAATGGTCAAAAACAGTACCAGGAGTATGCCTAGTCCTGTGTTCCATGTAAGCCTGCAATGCATCTCCTGTGCTGCTAGGCCAACGAAAATAATCAAAACAATAGCGTTTATCTGGTATAACCAGAGACAAAACGCCATCTGGTTTAAGTAATATTTCACATTGCTGCAGATATGAAATCACGTCGGGTACGTGTTCAATAACATGGCTAGCAATAATCCAGTCGTAGCAACTAGTTTTACCTAATAATTCCTGAAGAGGCTCGCCGTGCCAAACAAAATCAACCTCCTCAATACTGTCCAAATTAATATCGTGTCCTTGATATTTGTTTCGTAATTCCGTTGCACTAGCATGATCAAGGATATGTACATTAAATCCTTTTTTTTTGGGCGCAATCGGATTGTGACTAGGCCCAATTTCCAAACCAAGCCCTGTTTTGTCAAGAAGCTGGAATACCTTCTCCTCGCGCGAAACTCTACCAAACAATCGCTTTAGCATGCGCCCCTCTTTTTTTCCATATTTTTCGTAGTGCTCGCGTCCACTACCGAAGCTACCTGATTTGACTGCCACAGAGACATCAGGATTTGCTGCTAGATATTCAGTCTCGTTAAATTCTGCCCCACTCATAATTATCTCAAGGCAATTGTTATTATCTTTTGCTTATGGTCAGGCTTGCGTGATCGCATAATCAAATTAGTCAATTCTGACACTCTTGGCTGACTTGCAAAAGAGAACTCGATCAGGAAAGTTTTGCAGAATCTGAATTTCATAGATGCCCGATGCGAGAGATTCAAGCTGAGCAGAGAAACCAAAACCAACACTGGCAAGTTTAGGCGCATCTAAAGCCTTACTCACATCTGGACGTGCCACAGTTAGCTTTCCTTCAACAAACTTAGACACTGCACCAGTAGATGACACTAGGTTGATGGTGATGGTATCTGGCGCTTGCTTTGATAAACTATCTGCCGCCCAACCTGCCAACTTGAGATTGCTATTTACCTTAATTGGCACTATAAGATCGCCGGAATCATTAACTGCATCAACACTGCAACTTGTTACACTAAGCATTTTCTTGTCACTGTCACTGCACCCAGCAAGCGTTATCAGAGTAATCAAAAATATTACTTTTTTAGCATTAAACATTACATTTTCCTTTCGCAGTAATTGATATAGGTTATTATGTCGAAGGTGATTATAACCCAATATTTTTAATATCAGTCCAAGTGTATGCCCACTAGTTTACAATGCAACGCGAGGTGGCCATGCATAAGAAAAATCTTCGTAATCAAGCGTCAGATTAGGACTATAAGCAGGGTCATCCATAAGTAAATCTCCCCAGCGTTTTTTCATGTAAAGCACCTCATCTCTAAAGCGTATTTTCTGTTCCGGGGTGTCCTCATAACCGCGCGTTGCAGATTCATGATGGTAAAGCTCTGCATAAGGCGTCCAAACATTGCGATAACTTGCTTCTCGTACTCGTAAACAAAAATCTACATCATTGAAGGCCACCTTGAGGTTTGTTTCATCCAATCCGCCCACTTCTTGATAGATGCTTTTTTTGATTATCAAGCAAGCTGCCGTAACAACAGATAAACTTTGGATAAGTTGTGCACGCCATAAAAAACCAGGCGCACCTTTATTTAAATGTTTATGTGAATGACCCGCCACTCCACCCAAGCCTGTAATTACACCGCCATGCTGCAATGTGTCGTTGGGATACCACAACCGAGCGCCCACTGCCCCAACGCCCGGCTGGTTGGCCAACCCTATCATTTCATCCAGCCATTCGGGGGTAATGACTGCTATATCGTTATTGATTAATCCCAGATATACACCCTGCGCCTGTTGAACAGCGGCATTATTCAATGCTGAATAATTGAATGGACGCTCATCTCGCAGAATTCGAATTTGATCTTTTCCAGCAAGACTGGCGAAATACTCCAGAGTCTGGGGGTCATCTGAATTGTTATCAACAATAAGAATCTCATAGTTCTTATAGGTAGTTTTCTCGAGAATGCTTTCCAGACACTGCTTGATCAAATGCAAACCATTGCGTGTAGGGATAATCAGGCTGACCAACGGCTGGGACGCCGGTATGTCATAGCGGGTACGATACATGCCAAACTGCAGCAACTCGGCCTTGGCAGAAACTTGGGTGCGGGAGAAATGATCGTTGAGCACTCGCTCACCCGCTAGCAGTGCATAATTCTTTTCATTCCCAGCTTGCGCAGTGCTGCCAGGGTGGCTACGCCAGTGGTAAAGCACTCTGGGAATATGCACGATTTGCTGGGGTGTAAGTCGTTCGGTACATCGTAAAGCCAAGTCGTAATCCTGAGCACCTTCGTAACCTTCGCGGAAACCGCCCAGCTTTCTGACCAAATCAGTGCGATATGCACCCAAGTGGCAAATCATGTTGTGCGAAAGAAACAGATCAGGATTCCAGTCCGGCTTGAAATAGGGATGATAGCGGTGCCCTGATTGGTCTATCTTGTCCTCGTCGGAATAAATTAGTCCCGCATCGGGATTGTTGGCAATCGCATCTACAACCCAAAACAAGGCGTGCTCGCGCAATAGATCATCATGATCAAGCAATCCAATATATTCACCCTTTGCCAGCTTCATGGCTGAGTTGGATGCCGCAGAGATGTGGCCATTTTTTTCGCGAAACACAACCTTGATGCGTGAATCCTCTTTCGCATAGCGCTCCAAAATGGGACGGATAGCTTTATTGGTAGAGGCATCATCGGCAATGCACAGCTCCCAATGTTGATAAATTTGCTTACGGACGGACTCGATCGCTTCAATCAACCACTCTGCTTTAGGGTTGTAAGTGGGCATCACCACCGAGATCAGCGGTTTATGAGAAAAGCCCTCTATGCGCGCGCGCAGAGTGGCGCGTGTTTCATCAGTGAGTGTGTCGTAACGGCGAATCCATTCGGTGTAGTCGTTACGATCAAACGTTAATGATTGGCTCGCAGGACATGTCACCTGAGAATGGAGAAAAATTGTCCTGCTCCTCACCCCATCCCACCCTTCCCGCTTAAACACGGACCAGGTTTTTATCATGGCCCGTCTGACACCACCACAGCGCTTTAATGCCACAGGCAGGACAGTACGCAACACCCTAGCTCGCTTAACATTACGCACAAAAAATGAATCGGGCACAGGCCGCCGACCTTCTGCTTTGCCATATTGTATATAGTGCGTATAGGGATCAATACCGCTCGTCACAACATCCGGATTCTGTTTTAGATACCAAGCTGAATCAAAATATTTTGAAGTAGTTTCTTGCTTATCCATTAAGAATCAGCCTTTTTGCTAAAGAAGGATTGAGCTATCCTCAATGGGCGAGTTAGTCGCCAAGAGGTTGAAATAAAAATGCGTTTAACGATCTGATTGAGGCTGGCAATCTGTCCCTCACGTTCGGATATGGCCTCGCTAAGGCTGGCAATCTGGCCTTCGTGTTCTACTATGACTTGATCAAGATTATGGATATGGGCCTCCTTGTCATGCATGGCCTGAGTGAGGCTAACGATCTGTCCATCACGCTCGGCTACAGACTGACTAAGGCTGGCAATCTGTCCCTCACGTTCGGATATGGCCTCGCTAAGGCTGGCAATCTGTCCCTCACGTTCGGATATGGCCTCGCTAAGGCTGGCAATCTGCCCTTCGCGTTCTACTATGACTTGATCGAGATTATGGATATGGACGTCCTTATCATGCACAGCATGGTTGAGGTTGAAAATCTGGTTATCGCGCTCGGCTACCATCTGGTTCAAACTGACCATCTGTCCATCACGCTCGGCCACAGCCTGGCTGAGATTGGTAATCTGCCCATCGCGTCCCCCTACCAATTTGTGTAAATCATTCAACTCATATCGTTCCACTTGACGTGTGCCGATGGCAGCAAAATACTTTATTAATATTTGTTGTTCATCTGGGTCCGAAATAAGCCAAGACAATTGTTTTGCTGCTGGACCATTATCAAGCTGCAATACCCCCAACCCATGAGAATGAATAAACTCTATGTTCAACGGGTATTGCTCCCGAAGCTCTTCCCAAAGTTTCCACACACCAAAATTTCGTTCGCGAACATTAGTATCGTGAAACATAACAACAGCACCGGGTGCAAGCTTGGGCAACCACGTTTCGAAATCATGGCGAACTGCCTCATATGTGTGTAACCCGTCAATGTGTAACAGCTCGATTGATTCATCTGTAAAATAACTTGCAGCATTATCAAAAGTCATCCGCAACAATTGAGAAAATCCGGCATAGTGTTCCTGATGATGTGCCTTAACTTTGGCAAAAATCTCCTCGTTGTATTGACCGGAATGTTCATCGCCCTGCCATGTATCAACGGCATAACATTTTGTTGAAATGCCAGCTTCGACCACTGATTGACAGAACGTAAAATAGGAATTTCCACTGTGTGTGCCAAGTTCAACAAAAATATTTGGTGCGACTTCCCGAATCACCCAGGCTGCAAAAGGCAAGTGGCCAACCCATGCATTCGGAGGTTGTAGGGAATTTGGGGTAAAGGAAGCTGCTGTAATTAGACTGTCTTGGATCATGTCGTCATTTCTAAAGTTTGCAGTTTTATTTCGAGCATTGGAATGCCTATCAAACCGGATGCAACACTGCTCGATTCTGATTTAAACAAAACGGCATCGTGTATCCAATGATGTTGCTCGTGTGTTTCCTGTGTGCCATTGGCTATGGCAATTGTGATGCTGTAATCGCCAGATGGCAGCAACGGCATATAAAAAACAAAATCCGCTTGAAGCTCATGCCCTTCCTGGCAATGAATACGCCGCTCTCTATAGGATAGGAACGTATTATCTCCAAACAAAGCTTGCCCCAAGCGATCTTTGACATAAAAACCGATGATGGGAGAATTAAGGTCTTGATAGGCGTGGACAATGACCCGTAATGTGACTTTTTCTCCGCCGACAATCCACGCAAGCTGTTGTTCGTTTTCATCCAGCAGGCGAACTTCGTGAATTAGTGCTCCGCCCTTCCCGAAGGATGCTGCCTCCGGGTTAAACTTAAATATCTGCAAATCGTTGCGCAAAGTACTGCTGTTGATGAACTCCAGTCGCTGATCTTTTAGCGGCAATGTATCGTCATTTTTTTTGAACGCTCTGAACCTAGTTGTGCTGCTAATACCCTGCTGTGCTTCGTAAAATGCTGCAAGGTAAAGCTCGCACACCTCCTTGGGCATACCTTCCTGTATTACCTGCCCCTTCTCAAGCCACACAGCACAGTTACATAAATTTTTTACGCTGCCCGTATCGTGGCTCACAAATAGTACTGTCCCATTTGTCATAAAATTGCGCAGAAAACGCATACATTTTTGGGTAAAGAAAGCATCACCTACAGCTAAGGCTTCGTCAATTACAAGAATGTCAGCATCGACATGGGCAATCACAGCAAAGGCCAAGCGTACCATCATCCCGCTAGAATAGGTTTTCACGGGCTGCTCAATGAAGTCGCCAATATCAGCAAAGGCAACAATGTCATCGAAGCGCGCATTGATTTCCATGTTACTTAAACCTAGTACCGATGCATTCATATATACATTTTCGCGCCCGGTGAATTCGGGATTAAAGCCGGAACCTAGCTCCAATAGCGCCGCGATGCGGCCCTTGGTCTGTATG
>JAUSKS010000116.1 GCA_030646595.1 Gallionellaceae bacterium
TCGGGGGTAGAGGCGGCTATATTCAGCGCATGAATGTCATGTTTCATCATGTCTCCCAACGCAGAATATACCATACGGTGCCGCGCCAGGGTAGGCTTGCCTGCAAATTGCGCAGACACAATGCGCAAGCCATAATGTCCTCCTCCCGCGCGCGCGCCTGCATGCCCCGCGTGCTTGTGGCTATCATCGATGATTTCAATTTGCGTGGGCTGCAATGTGGCGAGCAAATGGTGCATGCGGGCGATGCGTTCGCTGTTCATGCGGGCAAGGTTTTGCGGAAGGGTTTAACTTCCACCCGGGCATAGATTCCGGCGGCAACATAGGGGTCTGCTTCTGCCCAGGTTTGCGCGGCTTGCAGGGTGGAAAACTCGGCCACGATCAAACTGCCGGAAAACCCTGCGGCAGCCGGGTCTAGCGCATCTATAGCAGGGAAAGGACCAGCCAGAATCAAGCGCCCTGCTTCCTGCAAGGCTTGTAGCCGGGCGATATGCGCGGGTCGCGCCGCCAGGCGTTTTTCCAGGCTGTGAGGGATATCGTGGCCGATGATGGCATAGAGCATTATTTGCTCTCCTCTGTTTGGTCGGCATATTTGGCCAACATCAATCCTTGTAGCACCACAAATACCAGCATCATGCCGGTCGCGCCAAACAGTTTGAAATTAACCCAGGTGTCGGTGGAGTAGTTAAATGCTACATACAGATTAACCACGCCCAGCACCATGAAAAACAGACACCAGCTCAGGTTGACGCGATCCCATACCGGCGTGGGCAACGTGAGTTTTTCCTGCAAAAAAGAACGCATCAGATTTTTTTTGAACAGCAGATTTGATAACAGTAAAACAAGCGCAAAAATCCAATACAGTATGGTGGGCTTCCATTTGATAAAGTTTTCGTCATGCAGCAGCAGGGTGGCCCCACCGAGTACGGTGATCAGGCCGAAGCTTATCCACAGCATGGTATCCACTTTGCGCTGATGCGCTTTTACCCAGATAATTTGCGCAATGGTGGCACCAATGGCAGTGGCGGTGGCGAATAATACGGGCAGTTGTTTGGGATCGGCGACATAGGCGATGGAATTGGCCAAGGCTTGAGCCGTGTCCGGGTTTTTGCCCGTCAGCTTGAATACGGCGAAGAACAGAATGACGGGAAATAAATCAAATATAAATTTTTTCATGGGGGCGAATTATGCGGATAAGTGGGATGGCTGTCTATTGCTGTCGAACGGAAAGGTAGTGATGTTGCTGGCACAGCCTGATTATTGTCTATCCAGCACCAGCGCAGCAGAGTTGATACAGTAGCGCAAGCCAGTCGGTTCGGGGCCGTCTTCAAACACATGGCCCAGGTGGGCATCGCAGCGGCTGCATAGTACTTCAATGCGTTGCAGGCCATGTTGGGTGTCGGCGTGTTGAGTGATGCTGTCGGGCTGATGTGGTTGCCAGAAGCTGGGCCAGCCGCTGCCGGAATCATATTTTACGGTGGAGTCAAACAGTGCATTGCCACAACACACACAACGATACAAACCACTATCGTGGCAGTCCCAATAGGGTCCACTAAAGGGTGCTTCAGTGCCACACTGGCGGCATACCTTATACTGTTCGGGCGTGAGTTCTTCGCGCCAGGCAGTGTCGGGTTTGGTCAGTTTGTCCATTGCAGTCCTACAAAACCTCTCCGGCATGGTCGGCCAGGCGCGAGCGTTCGCCACGTTGCAGTGTGATGTGGCCGCTATGTTGCCAACCCTTGAAACGATCCACTACATAAGTCAAACCCGAACTGCCTTCAGTTAAATAAGGCGTGTCTATCTGTGCGATGTTGCCCATGCACACCACCTTGGTACCTGGCCCGGCGCGCGTGATCAAGGTCTTCATCTGCTTGGGTGTCAGGTTCTGCGCTTCGTCTATGATCAGATACTTATTCAGAAACGTGCGACCGCGCATGAAGTTCAGCGATTTGACCTTGATGCGGCTGCGGATCAAATCGCGCGTGGCGGCGCGTCCCCATTCACCGCTGCTGTCATCAGAATTGTTGAGTACATCCAGGTTATCGTCCAGCGCGCCCATCCACGGTGACATTTTTTCTTCTTCGGTACCCGGCAGAAAGCCAATGTCTTCACCCACTGGTACGGTGACGCGGGTCATGATGATTTCCGAATAGAGTTTGTGTTCCAGTGTCTGCATCAACCCAGCGGCCAGAGTGAGCAGGGTTTTTCCGGTACCGGCCTGGCCCAGCAGGGTAACGAAATCAATATCCGGATTCATCAGCAGATTGAGCGCGAAACTTTGTTCACGATTGCGCGCAGTGATGCCCCAGATAGCATTCTTGCTGTGGGTGTAATCGGTCAGGGTACGCAAGGTGGCGCTGTCGCCGTTTTGCTGGGTGACCACGGCATAAAAAGGATTGTCGCCATTTTCTTGATAGACAAACTGGTTCACCAGAAAATCACGGCACAGCGGCCCTTGCAGGGTATAGAAAGTATGCTCACCTTGTGCGCCTGACTTCATGCCTTTGCCGTGCTGATCCCAAAAGTCTGGCCCCAGCATTTTTACGCCGGTGTAGAGCAGGTCGGTATCTTCCAGCACCTTGTCGTTGAAATAATCCTGTGCTTCCAGACCCAGCGCACGGGCCTTGATGCGCATGTTGATGTCTTTGCTGACCAGAATGACGGGACGTTTCGGCTGCTGATTATGCAAATACATGACCACGCCGAGGATGGCGTTATCGGCTTTGCCATTGGCAAAATTTTTCGGTAGTTCCTGATCGATAAATTGCGTCTGCAAAAACAAACGGCCCGTGGCAGCCTTATTGGCTGCGGTTTGCAAGGTCACGCCCTGTTCCATGTCACGCGTGTCTTCGCCGATCAAACCATCCAGGAAACGGCTGGTTTGGCGGGCATTGCGCGCCACTTCGGTCATGCCCTTCTTGTTGTTGTCCAGCTCTTCCAGCACAAACATGGGCAGATAAATATCATGCTCTTCAAAGCGAAACAGACAAGTGGGATCGTGCATCAGTACATTGGTATCCAGCACGAATAGCTTGGTGGAAGGTTTGCTTGCGGCTGGAACTTTGGGAGACATGGTTTTCCTTATACGCTGAGAGTTTGGACAAATTGCAATACTTCGTGGGCATGGCCGTCCGCCTTGATACCACGCCATTCACGGCGCAGTATGCCATGTGAGTCCAGCGCAAAAGTGCTGCGCTCAATGCCGCGCACTTGTTTGCCATACATGTTTTTCAGTTTAATCACCCCGAACAGTTCACACACTTTTTCTTCGGCATCGGATAACAGCGCGAAGGGCAGGCTGAATCGGGTTTTAAAATTCTCATGAGATTTGATGCTATCACGGGAAATGCCCACCACTTCGCAGCCAACTTGTTTGAATTCACCATACAAATCCCGAAACTGCTGGCTCTCCGTGGTACAGCCAGGGGTATTATCCTTGGGGTAAAAATAAATCACCAGCGATTTACCTTGTGCGGCGGAGAGTTGGAAAGTGGCTCCGCCAGTGGCGGGCAGGGTGAAATCGGGAACAACTTGGTCGGACATAAAGAATCACTCTGAATAATTGCCCCCATTGTTGACAAAATCAGCACACAAGGCAAGTGTTCTTATGGGCTAATTCCATTCTAATTTATTAATGCCTCAATCTCGTTCCCTCATCCCAACCCTTGGCACTCGTTTCAGCAATGGGATTGAAGCTGTGGACTTTGGGCATCGCCAGCTCTCAGGGTTTAAATAAGTTCTCCGGGTTAAACCTGGAAAAAGCAGCTGGCCACAGAGATCACAGAGATCACAGAGATCACAGAGATCACAGAGATCACAGAGATCACAGAGAAAAACAATGGTTGTCGTTAATGACTTGCTCACCCATTGGGCCAACATTAAAAATGTGTGGAACCTGCATCCTCTCTGTGTCCTCTGTGATCTC
>JAUSKS010000118.1 GCA_030646595.1 Gallionellaceae bacterium
CCCACTGTCTCCCCCCTGCTCAGGGGGGTTACGCCATAGAAACAGCCAAGCACGTAGTGCGCTTGGCTGTTCTTGCGCTCATCACTTCACTTGGATAGTCGTCCCGGTGTAGCTGTTGTTGCTTTCATTGCTCTCAGTCTCTGCATTGGTATAGTCAGCAATGGCACCCAAGTAATAGGTACCTCGAGCCAGCTTCTTCGATACCGTTATGCTGGTAGCAGCCGACTGGCTGGTTCCAGCGGCAAGACTGGCAACGCTGACACTGCCAACTAAAATATCAGCAGTGGTAATTACTGCATCCGTGGAAAGATAAAGTCCGGTACTGGTTGATGCCACGGTAGTAGCAGTACCTTGGTTTTTTGTAGTTGAATTAAAGGTGATGGTCTTGCCGCGCTCGACAGTTGCCAAAGCGCTGGTGACTGTAGTCACGACCAAGTCTGGTCGGTCTACAACCTTCAACGAGGTACTGCCGCTGATACTGCCTGAGGTTGCGGTGATCGCAGTTGATCCTGCACCCGTTCCGAAGACCAAGCCGGTCTGGTCTATTGTAGCTACGCCGGGAGTGCTGCTGTCCCAAGTTATATTATCTGGAGGAGTATAGGCTTCCATCGTCTCCAAAAAACTGCTAAAGGTATTAGTGCCGCCCATCGCATAAAGCGTACCATTTATTACACCCGCAGTGGTTGAAGAGCGCGGCGTAAGCATAGAAGGCCTGTCCGCCCAAGTATTGGTCACGGGATCGTAGACTTCCACCGTCGCAAGAGTGCCGCTGCTATTTCCTCCCCCCACGGCATAGAGCATACCGTTCACCACGCCCATGGCAAATCCGGAACGCGGCGTGAGCATGGATGCCTTGGGCATCCAGGTATTACTCGCGGGATCGTAAGCTTCCGTCGTTGCCAGATAACCACTAATCTCGTTGTAGCCGCCGACGGCATAAAGCACCCCATTTATCACACCCAGAGCAAATCCAAAGCGCGGGGTAGACATGGATGCTCTGGGCGTCCACGTATTGGTCCTCGGATCATATGCCTCCATTGTTGCGAGAACGCCGTTATTGCAGCAACCCCCTGCTACGTACAATATATTGTTTACCGCACCCGCAGCGGGTCCTTCACGCCGTATGGACATGGAAGCCTTAGGTATCCACGTATTAGTCATCGGATCATAGGCTTCTACCGTCGCAAGGGTGCCGCCAGGATATGTCCGATCCCCCCCCACAGCATAGACCATACTGTTCACCACCTCCACAGCAAACAGATAACGTGGGGTGGACATGGATGCTTTGGGTGTCCATGTATTGGTTACCGGATCATAAGCCTCCATCGTTGTAAGAGCGCCACTGCTATTGAACCCCCCCACAGCATAAAGCGTACCGTTCACTATACCTGCCGCCATGGCAAAGCGTGCGGTAGGCATAGAGGCTTTGCCAACCCACGCCCCACTGCCACCGACGAGTGCATGGCTCGTGCCATCACTAAACGTACCAGTAGCCGTATATTGCTGGGACTCCCCAACATTGATTGTATGATTCACCGGAGTTACGTCGATGGCGGTTAATACTACCGGAGGAGTTGGTGTTGGAGTTGTGGTAAATGTTGATGACGGGCATGGCATTTGAGGGTAAGGACCACAAGCATAGGCTGGCAAACTGGCAATTAAACCGAATACGGACAACCCTAATAAAATTTTCTTGATAACTTTCATGGCAACTCCCTATAGTGAATTTAAAGTTAATTTCTCATTATTGATTATGATTTCCCAAATTTGATAAACCCTATTTTCAGATCAGTTATTTAAAAGCCATATCCAGGGGCATAAAAATATGCGAGCCACCCAACTGGTTTCAGCAAGCATAATTTGGGCCAGCTATCTCAGGGAGGTGGCAGCCGTACCTGTTTTTGATGGGATTTTGATAAGGGGTATTTACCCGCCAGGTAGATTTATTAACGCAGCTTTTCCGGCAAGCTTGCCAGATGCTCGCATACCTGCCTGCCCCCTTGCAGAATGCGCGGGGTAGAACGGGCAATCAAGTCGGGGTGAATAAAACCAATACGGCCTTGCCGGGCAGCCAGCAAAGGCAATCCCAGCCATGAACTCCTTATTTTTTCCTGCTCTTCAGGCGTGGCAGCAAGCGCCAACATAACGTCCGGCTTTGACTGCACCAATGCCTCATCAGAAATGGTTGATACCAACAGTGACGCGTGACCAAAAACATTTTGTCCGCCACACAGGCGCAACACATCGCTGATGATGTGCTCGTCATTTATAGTCAGCAGCGGTCCTTCAGCAATCTGAAAATAAACCCGCGCCACAGGCAGTCCGGCGTATTGCTGACGCAAGCTATCCCGCTCGCGCTCAAAAGTTTGCGCTGCTTTTTCCGCCGCAGGCGCTGTATTCGCTACTCGCCCCAACAGGCGTAATATCTTGGGAATATCATCCAGATGGCGTGGCTCCAGCACCCATACTTTCAGTTTTAATTTTTCAAATGCAGCGCGGTCGCGCGCAGAAAAGCTACTGCCCCAGGCCAGAATCAAGTCCGGTCTGAGCGCAAGCAGCCGTTCCCAATCCAGACGGAAGGCGTCACCTATTTGCGGGAGTTGTTGAGCTTGAGGTGGATAATCACTGTAAGCAGTTACCGCCACCATGTGGCTGCCCATGCCAGCAGCGTAGGCGAGTTCGGTCAGGTTAGGGGCTAAGGAAATAATGCGTTGCGGCGGGGTGGCAAATACGATTTGTGTGCCGCTGTCATCGGTGAGGGTGAGTGGCGCAGCTTGGGATAATATTGATGTACAACACAACACAAAAAACGCTACTACAGAGACACAGAGAGACAGAGAAACCCGGCGATAAATTCGTTTGCTTTTCTCTGTGTCTCTGTGTCTCTGTGG
>JAUSKS010000123.1 GCA_030646595.1 Gallionellaceae bacterium
TTCACCCACTCCCCATCGGCAAAAAACTGCAAGTGATCAATTTGCTGATCGTGGGCCTGATTACCGTTCTTACGCTAATCAGTTTGTGCTTTTATATGTACAGCACCTTGCGCGATGATTATCTAAACAACAGCAAAACCCTGTCCAGCGTGCTGGCAGAGAGTGTCACTTCGGCATTGTTGTTCGGCGACCAAAAAGCCGCCCAGGAATCTTTGGCTGGTTTGCGCACTGTGGATTATGTGGCGCACGCAGAACTTTATGACAAGAGCGGAAATTTATTCACCCACTACGCAAGAACAGAAACATTCAAAGCACCAGCCACTTTTAGCCTGCAAAACTATCAGCAAGACATCCATTTTGGCAGCCTGATCTACGACAATGTTTTTCCTGTATTCAGCATCGCCGCAGACCGCGAGCAGATCGGCACCATTACCCTGCAACTGGATTTAAGCAAGGCCTATACCCATTTTGGCTATCAGGTCGGCGCGCTGTTGTTGATTGGCCTGCTCGGGGCCGCCCTGGTTTCTGCCACGCTGTACAAGCTGCAAAAAAGCATTACTGTGCCCTTATTGTCACTCGCTGAAACGATGCGTAAAGTCGGCCAGGATGGCAATCTGTCGCCGCCCACCGCTGCTTCCGGACAAGACGAGATTGGCGAACTGGCCAATGTCTTTAATCATATGGTGGATGAATTATCACAGCGCGAACAGTCGCTGCAACAGGAGCTTAAAGAACGCCGTCGTATCGAAGCAAAATTATCTCAAATCGCCCATTTTGATACGACTACCAATCTACCCAATCGCCATTCATTCAACAATCAGATTGACCGGGCTTTACTCAATTACAAATATGAGCTTGAGAAATTTTCGCTGATGTATATAGACCTGGATAACTTCAAATATGTGAATGATACATTTGGCCATCACGTCGGTGATCTGTTGCTGAGCCATATTGGTGAGCGCTTGCGTAGCTCATTGCGACAGAAAGATTTCATCGCGCGTCTGGGCGGTGACGAATTCGTGATTATCGTGAATGATTTTACCGACCAGAATCAAATCAGCGCAGTGGCTGAAAAAATCCTTGTGGCTCTGCAAGCTCCCTTCTCTGTAGAAAACCATGAAATATTTATCGGTGCCTCCATCGGCATTGCCATCTGCCCAAACAATGGCAACAATAGCGAAGCTTTACAACGCCAGGCAGACAGCGCCATGTATCAGGCCAAAAACATGGGCAAGAATAATTTTCAGTTCTACAAAGATGATTTGTCCCGCACTCAAAAAAATCGTATCAATATAGAATCCCACTTGCGCCATGCCCTGGAACGTAACGAAATCACCGTTTATTACCAGCCTATCGTAGAAATCAGCAATGAAAAAATAATCGGCTTTGAAGCGCTGGTGCGCTGGATAAGGCCGGATGGGTCTATCACGCGGCCAGATGATTTCATTCCCCTGGCTGAAGAAATCGGGCTAATCATTGATATTGGGAAATATGTGCTCATGGCCTCGGCCGCTCAAACTGCGATCTGGGTCAATCGCTTTGGCCTGTCCTTTACTGCGGTTAATTTTTCATCCAGACAATTCAAGCACAACAACCTCGCAGAAGATATATTCAGCGCCTTAAACAACGCACAACTTGAGCCTTGCAATTTTGAAATGGAAATCACCGAATCGGTGTTGATGGACAACTCGATAGACAGCATGAATTTGCTGGAATTGCTGATTCAGAAAGGGATGGGAATCGCCATTGATGATTTTGGCACAGGCTATTCATCATTAAGCTATATCACCAGCTTCCCCATCAGCAAAATTAAAATCGACCAAAGTTTTGTGGCCAAGCTCCCTGATGACAAAAATGCGCTGGCCGTGGTGACTGCCATCATCGGTCTGGCCAAATCACTAAATCTGAAAGTGGTAGCCGAAGGTATAGAGACCGCCGAACAACTCGATTGTCTGTCCAAGCTGGGCTGTCAATATGGACAAGGATATTTATTCAGCAAGCCCATACCCGCTAATGAGGCAACCCGATTACTGGAATCGCGCGCTACCCAACCCACTTCTTCCAGTATCAATCTCTAACTAGTGCAGCCTGGCTTGCTTAACTTGACTTGCCTTGCACGGAGCATCTAGACTCGCCATTTCCTTCCACGTTTTTCGGAGTCATTGTGAAATTGCATCTGGCCAATCTCGGCGACACAAAAATGTTCACAGCTCATGGCCCCGACCATGTCATGGTCAGCGGGGAACGCTACACCAACAGTATTGTAGTGTCGGCTAATGAAGTACGGAGCGACTGGGATGCCGCCAACTTTGATGGGTTAAACGAGGCACATTTTGCTTTTTTTCTAACACTCAAGCCAGAAATATTGCTGCTCGGGACCGGCCCCCGACAACGCTTTCCTCATCCCCGCCTGTACCACATGTTAACCGATGCAGGTATCGCCCTGGAGTGCATGGACACACCTGCTGCCTGCCGCACTTACAACATACTGGTGGCAGAGGACCGCAAAGTCGTCGCCGGTATTTTGCTGGAGCCGGTGCAGAAATAAATTTTTACCGTGTTGCCGCTGACTTAATTTTGACCATAGGGAGCAGCGAGTTTGGTGGCGCCAAACTCGCCACAGCGTTGCTGGATAGACTTACGCACCGACCACATCGTTGAAACCGGTAATGATTCCTACCGCTTTAAGTAAAGCAGCGCTACTGCAAAAAACCGGACCAAGTCACGCGAGAAGACGAAACATTCTGCGCCAGGGGGCGGAGCGAGAGTCATTCTTAAACAGTAAGGCCGACAACCATACGGTCACTGACCTTACAAAAAATATCATCAACAATTTAAACAGGAGATCAAATCCAATTACTAGCATCAATAGAGCATCAACCCTAGAAACCGCAGTTGAACGCATTCGAGTGAGTGTTTTTTAGATTGCTGGGCTAGACACCAACCCTCTCTCCAACTCTTTCCCAGGGGGAGAGAGAGCGATCGTCTCCTCTCCCTTGGGGAGAGGGTTAGGGAGAGGGCTGACGCGGCATGGCTATTCCACCCGCAAGGAGTAGGCCGTGGTTGTAAAGCCGCTAAAGCGGCAACAACTACGCTCCATGTAAGGAGGAGCAACGACGCCCAGTGATCTAAAAAACGGGCAATCGGGTGCGTAGCGCTCTCACCCATTTGGTGAGCATTCTTATACCCGCTAACGTCAACACCCATCGGCTTCTCCTTAATATTGCAAGCGGTCAACTGCAGCTCTAGGATTAATGCTGGCAAACCGCGCAATAAAAACTGGAGCGTTGTCCCTGCTTGATCTGCTTGATGCCCGTATCACAAGTGCGACACTTCTCCCCTGCCCGACCATACACCCAGTAATGCTGCTGAAAATAGCCAGGGTTGCCATCGCTGCCAACAAAATCGCGCAGGCTGCTACCGCCTAGCTCGATAGCCTGGGTTAAGGTTGCGCGTATGGTTTGTACCAATTGCGCACAACGCGGCTTGCTCAGTTTACTCGCGGCCAATTGCGGACGGATGCTGGCGTGGAACAAGGCTTCGTTGGCGTAAATATTACCTACCCCCACCACCAGATGATGATC
The DNA here is from genome assembly GCA_030646595.1 of Gallionellaceae bacterium. Taxonomy (GTDB): domain Bacteria; phylum Pseudomonadota; class Gammaproteobacteria; order Burkholderiales; family Gallionellaceae; genus Nitrotoga. Next base: position 3,585 of record JAUSKS010000123.1, read on the forward strand.
CATGATGACCAGTTTAATGGCCGCGTTACGGCTGCGTGTCGCGCGATAAAGATACTCGCCAGTAAATTCCTGCTGCAAAGGCTCTACCCCTAGCTTGACCAATAATGGATGCAATGCCGGGTCGCCGCTATGCCATAGCACGGCACCAAAACGGCGCGGATCACGCAGCCGCATTACCATGCCGTTTTCCAGCACCAGATCGAAATGTTCATGCGGGGCTGCAGCGGTCTCGGCAGGCAAGATGCGCAGACTACCCGACATGCCAAGGTGGAGGATGAGTGTGCCGTTATCGCATTTGATCAGCAGATATTTTGCACGGCGGTGCAGCGCGCGGATAGTTTGGCCACGCAGGATAACAGGCAATTGTTTGGGTATGGCCCAGCGCAGATGAGGTGTACGGATGATGGCATCCGCAACGCACTGCCCGAGCAAATGTGGCTCTAATCCGCGCAGGGTGGTTTCGACTTCAGGAAGTTCGGGCATATCATTCCGATTTGTAACAATGGTAGGGCGGATAAACTATTATCCGCCGCCTACTTGCATTTTAAGTTGAGCGGCGCGATGTCTTGGATACATCCGTGCGAACACGGGGTTGAGCAGACGTGCGGCGCTTCACGGGTTGCGAGATAAATTCAATTTTGAGTGTACAACCTACTGCGTCAGCATATTTCTTGAGTGAGGCCATGGAAGGCGCATGCTTTCCCGCGCCTTCTAGTCTGGAAATGGCGCTTTTGGTCGTGCCCATACGGTCAGCGACTGCCTCTTGAGTAAGCCCGGCGCGCATACGTGCAGCCAGCATTTCATGCGCAAGTGCATACTCGGCCTCAAGATCATTATAGGCTTTGCGGAAGCCAGGCCGTTTTGATGCCTTTTCCAGAAAGGCTTTTTGATTGTGCAGTACGGGGTCGTATTTAAGCTCAGCCATTTTGTATCTCCTTCATTCGCTTGCGCGCAAGCTTGATTTCCGGTTCCGGTGTTTGCTGCGACTTTTTAATAAAAGCATGCAACACCACCACGCGTCGCCCAACAAGAAAGCAATAAAACGCTCTTCCAATGCCCGATTTTCCCCGCGGACGTAACTCGAATAATCCACCACCAAAGGCACGCGAATGGGGTAAACGCAAGTTTGGGCCGTGCTCAATAAGCAGTTCAATAATTCTTGCGTAGTCTGCAACAACATCCACAGGCCAAGCCTCAACTGTGGCTTGCACTCTGGCATGAAAATATTCAATGGAATATGTCATGCTGTGAGGTTAGCAAATATGCTAACTACAGTCAATATCACAAACTGGGGACTTCGCTACGACTCGCGGGTGGTTTCAGTTTCAGGGAGTTCGGGCATGGAATTCCAATTAAATAAACTCGGGGGTTGTAGGCGGGTTTTAACCCGACATATTGGGCCGCAGCCCGACCTACCAATCTGCTGCGACATCCCACTTAGGCATAAAGTTGGCCCGATTACCAGGAACCACCTGCCACCTGCACTTCAAATTCAGCAGTAAGGGGGCGAACAAATGTATTATTTCTCATGCGGATATTTGATGGACCTCCGGTTAACATACCAGAAACAGCTGCACCAATAAGATTACGGTAGTAGTTTTCGACTATGTTGCGAAAGACATCATGGTTGAATGGCCCGGTGTAGTTGACAGGTCTTGATACTTCGAGTGGAGATGATTCAAACGAACCACCAACTGGTTGTTTGATATTAGCGTAAAGTCCTTCAATTTTCTTGTCGCCAATCTCTAGATCGAAGAACACACGAGAGACCATGTGTGCATCATCGCTACCGAAGTCCTGTGAGTCCTGGATCAGTTGATGTAAATATAATTTAGCGGTAATCACTCGAATGGCCTTTCAAGTCACCCAACAAAAAGTTAAGGAGCGCGCGCTTTAGCGCGTCCCTCCTGAATGCAAGGTTAGTAGTCATTAATTATCAAATAAATCGCCAATACGGTCATCCATTGTGACACTATTAATTACCCATCGATCATTTGGCTTATAAAATGTGAAGACCCAACGCACTGCATGATTCTGAAATTTATGGAGGTACACGTAGCGCGCCAATGACTCTCCAACTTTCTCTTCCTTTACGAATTCAGTTGCAATAGATGTACCAAAACGCTGCTTCAGCATTGGCCATTGGATGTTTGTTTGATTCGCCATGCTGTCGACTTCAACTACTGGTATTGGCCAGTATGGTTTTAATAGGCCGTAAGCATCGGCTATTTTCTCTTGCTTGAAAAATAAGACTACTTTGTCTGAAATTTTTCTTGCCTCTGCGAGGCTAACAAAATCATCGGAAAGTGCGATGGCGGGAAACATCAAGAGAGAGAACATGGCAATGCGTCGGGCAAGCATACGACTCCTTTCTGACTACTAACGTAAAAATCCATCCTAGTCGACGCAACACTTTGCGTCAACGTGACGAATCATCGCCTTCTGCGCCACCACAATACCCCACCCACCAGCACCAACAACCCCGGCAGCACTATCATGAAACCGCTGCTGATAATGGCCAATTGGGTTTTGCTCAAGGTGACCGCACCATCCTTGATGGCGCGAGGTTGCAAGGTGATAAGTTGTTCTTCGTTGCTGAGCCAATTTACCATGCTGACACCGAGATCAAGATTACCGCCATTGCCGGAATAAGCATTCGCCAGAAATGATCCGCTGCCAACCACGACGATGCGTTGCTCTCTATCATTCACATCCCGTTGCAAGGCCAGGGCGACCGTTACCGGACCAGGAATGTCATGGCTTTTATCAAAGCGTGGCGCGCTGCTTTGAGTAGCGCGCTTGCTTACCCAGCCACGTGGCGCAGCCTCAACCAGGGTGGTATGCAGCCATTCCTTGTTTTCATCCCAGTTGAGTGCACGGGCAAAAGGAAAGGTCGTAATCAAATTGAAATTCTGCGTGATGGCATGAGGAGGATAGCCCGCGCCCAGCGCCCAGGTAGCAGGAGCACTCATTTCTGTGGCAGCCGGATCAACGATAATCCCGGGGGTAAGCAGCAGGCCCAGCTTTTCTGCCACCCGCTCCAGCCCGTGCAATGGTTCGGCATCCAGCAACCACAGCAGGTTTCCGCCCCGCGCAATATAGCCCAGCAATTTATCCACTTCACCCGGTAGTAAATCGAGTTGCGGCTGAGCAAGAATTAGCAGGCTGGTGTTTTCCGGCACTTGTTGTGCCAAGGTCAAATTAAGGCTCCCCAGACGGAAACCATTTTCCTGCAATTTTTTGCCAAATTCACCGAGGTCGTGATTGGCCATACCTTCCAGTTTGCGCTCGCCATGCCCGTCCACATACATCAGCAAGTGATTTTTGTTATGCGCTAGGCGCAGCAGTGCGCTGGTGAGCGTTTGTTCATTCAGCATGGTGATATGTTCGCGCCGCCCTGCATAATCCACCAGCATTTCGCCGTTGACTTGTATGTTGACCTTGCGTGCTTCATCGGGCTGTTTCACCGGATCAATAAAGGTGAGCGAGATATCCGGCTTATAACGCTGATAGAGGGAAACAAAATCACGGACCAGTTTGGATATATCACCGCGCTGTGCATCCTGGCCAGTTGCATATACGGTGAGTTTCAGTTCTCCCGGTAATTGTTGCAACACCTCTACACTGCTGGCTTCCAGGCTATTGCTGGCGCTTTGGGTCAGATCCCATTGCAGAGCATAATGCACGGCCACTTGATATAAGCCGATCACGGCCAGCAGCAACAATGCAGTGTAGCCCATATTTTTGAATAGCAAATTGAACTGGGGAAGCTTCATAATCAGCCGTATATGGAGTTGTTGCGCAAACGACGCATGGCCAGCAGCAGGAAAGTCATGCAAAACAGCAGCAAGAAGACAAGATCGCCACTGTTTAATAGGCCAACATTAAAATTCTGGAAATGTGTGGTGGGACTAAACGCATGCCAGATATGATCATTGTCTACTGCACTGACTTCCATCAGCCATAAACCGAATAATGCTGCCAGTGAGGAAATGGCCGCTACCAAGGGCTGTGCCGTGAGGGAAGATATATACAAGCCAAGCGCGACGTAGCAGGCGGTGAGTAGAAACAAGCCGCAGGCATTGCTGAACAGCAAACCCAGATCAAGCCTGGTGCCCAGCATCAGTGTTAATACCATCAAGGTGCAAGTAGCGATGATGAGCAACAAAAACAGCATCAGGCCAAAAAATTTCCCCAGCACAATATCCCGTGCGGAAACGGGTGCCGTCATGAGCAAGGTTAGTGTCTGGTTGCGCCGTTCTTCAGCCAACAAACGCATGGTGAAGATCGGTACCAGCATCATCATGATCAGCGCGATTGTGCCAAACAGCGGAGTCGCTACTGCCAGCGTGGCACCTGGTGCATTGGCCAGTTGCGCCAGTTGTACCTGCACTTGCAGAAAAGCATCCAGGCGCGCCAGAAAAAACCAGGCGAATATAAATTGCAACGCGGCTACGGTAAACCAGGTTGCCGGTGCCGCAAAAAAACTGCGGAATTCTTTCAGGGCAATGATGCTAATCATGAGATTCACTCTGGGTAAGTTGCATGAACACATCTTCCAGCCGAGCTTGCAGCGGTGTCAATTGCTGCGCCTGCCACTGCTGTTGTGCGGCCAGTGTCAGCAGCGTTGCGCCAGCGGCGCTACCCATAGCATGCAGAATGCGGAATTGCGTAGCGGAGAGTTGTTCTACCTGTTGCACTCCGGCGATAGCCTGCAATTTTGATAGCGGCGGTGGGGCCAGCAAGGTCACAATAAAACCAGGCTGATAACCATATTGCTGCATCTTGAGGCTGCTGTCGCCATAAATCAAACGACCATGATGCAATATCTCCACCCGGTCACATATATTTTC
>JAUSKS010000219.1 GCA_030646595.1 Gallionellaceae bacterium
TTATTACCTTCTGAAGAATGGAAGCAGCGACGATATAAACAAATTTGGTATCCGGGCGATACAGTAGCAGTCGGCATTGGGCAAGGATACAGCCTGGTCACCCCACTGCAATTGGCGGTGGCCACTGCCACGCTGGCCAATGATGTATTTTTTCATCGCCCCCATCTGGTAAAAAAAATTGAGCACAACTCAAATAATGCAGTGATTGCTACAACAGAGCCACAAGCTGTTCAGCAAATACAGTTGGCAGCTGAGCATCTCGATCTGGTCAAGCGGGCTATGGTTGCTGTGACCAAACCGGGTGGTACAGCCGCTTGGGCGGGCAATGGTGTACCCTATGTGATGGCTGGAAAAACCGGCACGGCACAGGTTATCAATATTAAGCAGGGTGAAAAATATGATGCGAAAAATATCAACGAGCGACATCGCGATCATGCATGGTTCATTGCTTTCGCACCAGTTGAACAACCTAAAATTGCGTTGGTCGTGCTGGTAGAAAACGGCGGGCATGGTAGCTCCACCGCCGCGCCCATCGCGCGTAAAGTACTGGATTACTTCATGCTGGGTAAAGTGCCTAAACCTTTAGTTAAAGTAAAAGTGGGGGGGCGTGTTGAAGGGGACTAAACATCGCTTGTGGGAACGCTTCATCGTACACCTGGATCCGGTGTTGCTGACCGCGCTCGGCCTGTTGATGTGTACCAGTCTGGTGGTGCTATACAGTGCCAGCGGCGGCAATTGGAATCGCGTACTGGGGCAGTCGGTAAACGTACTAGTAGCACTGGTAGCACTGTGGGCGATGGCTAATTTACCGCTGCATTATCTGATGCGTACCGCCGTGCCCATATATGTGATAGGCGTGTTGCTGCTCATCGGTGTGGCCTTGTTTGGCGAGATCAATAATGGTGCGCGACGCTGGCTCAATCTTGGAATCATCACCATCCAACCCTCTGAAATTATGAAAATTGCCGTGCCGCTAATGATGGCCTGGTATTTTGAAAAACACGAAGCGCAGTTGCGCTTCAGAAATTATATTGTTGCAACTTTACTTCTACTGCTGCCCGTTGGACTTATTCTGCGTCAGCCGGATTTGGGCACGGCCACTTTAATTGCCGCCAGCGGATTTTTTGTATTATTCCTGGCCGGATTAAGCTGGCGCGTAATACTTACGCTGGTGGTAGCAGCGGCAGCCAGCGCGCCATTTTTGTGGCACTCACTGCATGACTACCAACGTCTGCGTATCCTCATGTTGCTTGATCCCTCGCAAGATGCGCTGGGCAAGGGCTATCACACCATCCAAGCCACCATCGCAGTCGGTTCTGGCGGCATACTTGGCAAGGGGTATTTGAACGGGACGCAGACGCACCTTGATTTTCTGCCGGAACGCTCCACTGATTTTATTTTTGCCGTGTTCTCGGAAGAGTTCGGCCTGCTAGGCAATATTATATTATTGGGATTTTATTTATTTGTCATTATCCGTGGCTTCATGATTACCGCCAACGCCTCCACCTACTTTACGCGCCTGATGGCAGGCAGCATCACCCTGACCTTTTTCACCTATGCTTTTGTTAATATGGGCATGGTCAGTGGCATTCTGCCTGTGGTGGGCGTACCCTTGCCGCTGATTAGTTACGGCGGCACATCAATGGTTACCTTATTACTGGGATTTGGTATGCTGATGAGTATTCACACCCATAAAAAATTAGTGCAGACTTAACGGACATGCCTTGTGACTGCCCACATTGTCCCCTTGTGGGACGAGGCCACCTTAAAACAACCGAGCTTGATATAAAGAATGATGCGCAAGGAGAATATAAATGAGCAGTAAATTTATTTTGGTTTGCAGCAGCGCACTTTTATTCGCCGCGTGCAGCAGCACACCGCAACGCAGCGTAGAAACACCTCCAGCGAAATCGATTACCAGCGGCGGCTTTCTCCCCGGTGATGGGCCGGATGCCAACGCACCTGCGAATCTGGATGTTATCCCCAATGCCATTCCTCGTGCCGAACCCTTGCACCGCTACGCCAACCGCCAATATGTTGCGCTGGGTAAAACCTATGTGCCACTGAACAAGCCGGGTAATTACAAAGAGCGCGGCAGCGCTTCATGGTACGGCAAAAAATTTCATGGCAAACGCACTGCCAATGGCGATGTGTATGACATGTATGCCATGACCGCCGCCCACCCCACCCTGCCCCTGCCCAGCTATGCGAAAGTGACCAATCTGTCCAACAACAAATCCATCGTCGTGCGTGTGAATGACCGCGGTCCGTTTATGCACAGCCGCGTGATTGATTTATCGTATACCGCCGCCTATAAACTGGGCATGATCGCCAGCGGCAGTGCCGAGGTTGAAGTGGAAAGTATATCGCCCGATAACAGTCTGCCCCCCATCACCGTTAACGACCCAGTAGAAGTCACCCCTCTACAACCAACCGCCATCCCCATTGAAAAAAATGTGCCAGGTTTGCGCACCATATATCTACAATTGGCAGCCTTTCAATCCCCCGCCAGCGCGGAAAGTTTTCACGCGCGCATGAGTGCAGAATTTGAAGGCAGTGGCAAACAAATAGTGCTGTATCAGAAAAAAGATCAATTAGTACGAGTACATATTGGCCCCTACAAAACGCATGCAGAAGCACGTGCTGCTGCGGTAGAAATGGAAGAGAAATTAGGATTTAGACCGTTTTTGAGCCTGCATTGACTACTCCTAATTGGCGCAATTGGCTACATTCCTATCCCCGCTTATCCATCCTTCGATACTGCACCGCTTCGGCAATGTGCGTCATAGATAAATTTTCGCTCTCGGCTAAATCGGCGATGGTGCGCGCCACTTTGAGAATGCGGTGATAAGCGCGGGCGGATAATCCCAGACGGCTGATGGCCTGTTGCAACATTTCGCGACTGGCTTTGTCCGGCACACACACGCTGTCAA
>JAUSKS010000139.1 GCA_030646595.1 Gallionellaceae bacterium
GGGGAGAGGGTTTGCACCATTGGATAAAATTTAACTTCAGTTTTTGGGATTAAATATTAATTTCGCCTTCAAATACCGTCAGCGCGGGCCCTGTCATCAGTACCGCTGTGCCATCCCCGGCCCAGCTTATATTTAATACGCCGCCGTGGGTAGCTACATGCACTGGACTATCCAGCAGTCCGCGCCGGATACCTGCTACCACGGCAGCACAGGCACCCGTGCCGCAGGATAGAGTTTCACCTGCGCCACGTTCATATACGCGCAGTTTGATATGGTGGCGATCCATTATCTGCATGAAACCCGCATTTACCCGTTGCGGAAAGCGCGGGTGGCATTCGATCAGCGCACCTTGAGCAATGACGGGCGCACCTTCCACATCGGATACGATTTGCACAGCATGCGGGTTGCCCATGGATAAGGCGCTAATCTGCAATATCTCTCCGGCTATTTCCAATTGCTCGACAGCTTCAGTACGCCCACCGAGAAAGGGAATATGGCTAGCTTCGAAAACAGGGACGCCCATATTTACGGTCACATGACCATTTTCTTCCATGCGCGGAGTAATCAAGCCATTTTTTGTTTCCACCACAATTTCGCGCTTATGTGTCAGCCCCTGTTCCAGCACAAAGCGCATAAAGCAGCGCGCGCCATTGCCACACTGTTCTACCTCGCCGCCGTCCGCATTGAAAATGCGGTAACGGAAATCAGCGTCAGCATGCTGTGCTGCTTCCACCAGCAATATCTGGTCGCAGCCTACGCCAAAATGACGGTCAGCCAGGAAGCGTAATTGTTCCGGCGCTAAGGTAATATTCTGGCGCACACCGTTCAACACCACGAAATCATTGCCCGCGCCGTGCATTTTGGTAAATTTTAATTTCATGGTTGCAGTTCCCGATGCCTGAAACAATCAATAGTATGGTCATTCACCATTCCTGTTGCCTGCATGTGCGCATAGCAAATAGTCGAGCCGACAAACTTAAAGCCGCGTTGTATCAATGTTTTGCTCATGGCATCTGATTCGGTAGTTTTGGCTGGCACAGCAGCCAAGCTGCGCCATTTGTTCTGAATGGGTTGGCCCTCTACAAAACGCCAGATAAATGCATCAAAGCTACCAAACTCTTCTTGTATGGCCAGAAATTTTTGTGCGTTATTCACAGCAGCCTGTATCTTCAAGCGATTACGCACAATACCGGCATCCTGTAACAGCGATTCTATTTTAGTTGGGCCATAGTGGGCAATTTTTGCTGCATCAAAATTATCAAAAGCGGCTCGATAGCCAGCGCGTTTTTTCAGTATGGTAATCCAGCTCAGCCCGGCCTGCGCGCCTTCCAGCAGCAGGAATTCGAACAGCAGCCGATCATCATGTACCGGCACTCCCCATTCTGTATCGTGGTAGGCGTGATAGATAGCGTTATCGCCCGCCCAGGCGCAACGATGCCTGTTCATTTGCTAGTACCGCATAGTTGGCTGAAGTCACGCCACATACAGCGGTTCATCACCACCATCATGCCTGCTGCTTGTGCCTGCTGTGCCGCTTCTTCATGGATTACCCCCTCTTGCAGCCAGATCCGGGTAATGCCCAGTTTAATGCAGCTGGCCACGATGGCAGGCACATGCTGTGAGGCGCGGAACACATCCACTATATCCACTTTGCATGGCACACTTTCCAGATCAGGGTAAGCCGGTTCGTCCAGCACCTCCTGCACCAAGGGGCGCACTGGCACAATATGGTAGCCATGACTTTGCAAGGCACTCGCCACCCGAAAACTGGGGCGGGCTGTATTAGGCGATAGTCCAACTACTGCCACAGTATGGATGCTGTGCAACATCTGGCATATTTCTTTCGCGCCGGGATTGATAAAATTCATGGCGTACACGATAGCATTATTTCGGCATGGCGTGGCATGCTGCAATACCAGAATGCTGCGGTGCTAGAAAAACGCTATACTGCGCACCTCTCAAATGCGCCCGTAGCTCAGCTGGATAGAGTATTGGTTTCCGAAGCCAAGGGTCGTGGGTTCGACTCCCGCCGGGCGCACCAATGTGCAATATTTTATGGGGTAATGCGGACGCATTTTCTGATGAAATTCTGGTTGTTTGCACTGCTGCTTTTCCCTGCACTGTTGCTTCCTGCTGTGGCGGCAACCAATCAAGACGCGGATTTTCTGGCGGCACGCGATGCCTTCCGCTTGGGCAATGCCACCAAGCTGGATACCCTGGCAGCACGACTCAAGCATCATCCGTTAGAGCCCTATCTCGCTTACTATCAATTACGCATACGCCTGGAAACAGCCAGCCCTGCCAGCATACAGACCTTTCTTGCGCGTACCGCAGATACGCCAATAAGTGATCGTCTGCGGGCCGAATGGCTGAAACTTTTGGGCCAAAAACAACAGTGGAAGACCTTCATGACTGAGTATGCGCGCTTGGTGAATACCGAGGTCGAAATTATTTGTTACGCCTTGCAGGCACGACAACACTTGTATGATGACAAGGTGGGTGATGAGACCCGCGATATATGGCTTGCAGGTGATAAGGAGTTGCCAAAAAGCTGTACCCCCCTGTTTGATGAGGCCATGAGCAACGGTATTATTACCGAAACGGATAGCTGGTCGCGCCTGCACCTGGTGCTGGAAGCGGGTAATGTTTCGCTGGCAAAACAGATATCGAAAAAGTTGTCTGCATCGCATGTTCTGGCCACCGCCGCACTGGATAGCGCGGCGGCTGATCCAGAACGCTACCTGAATAAAATTTCGCTGGACAATGCTTCCGAAGCGCAACGTATGATTGCGTTGTTTGCCTTGCATCGTCTAGCCAAGCAATTGCCGCAGTTGGCTTACACACAATGGCTGAGAATCGGCAATAAATTTACACTGGATGAACAACGCTATTTTTACGGTTGGCTGGGTTATGAGGCGGCGCGCAAGCTGGACAAGCGCGCGCTGGACTGGTATCGCGCAGCGCAGGAAATACCACTTAACGAAGCGCAACTGGCCTGGCGCACACGAGCCGCATTGCGCGCCCATGACTGGAATGAAGTGTTGCTCAGCATTACCGTGATGACCCCGCAGCAGCAGCGCGAAGGCGTGTGGCGCTACTGGAAAGCCCGCGCATTGCAGGCAGCCGGACAGATCAGCGAGGCCCAGGAATTGCTGGGCGAATTAAGCCGGGAATATAATTTTTATGGTGTGCTGGCGGCTGAGGAACTGGGCGCTGCCTCTGCCTCAGGCATTATTTCTGCGCATTATCAGCCCAGCCAGGCAGAAATAGATGCCATATTGGCGCGCCCGGCGATACAGCGTACCCTGGCCCTGTATCGCATGGATTTGCGCACCGATGCGGCCCTGGAATGGATATGGGCAGTTCGCAGCTTTGATGACAAACAATTGTTGGTTGCAGCGGAGATTGCGCGGCGCAATGAAATGTATGACCATGCCATCAGTGCTGCTGACCGGACCGTGCAATTGCATGATTTTAACTTGCGCTACGTGGCCCCTTACCGTGAAGCCCTGCAAGGGTATATACGCAAGAATGAACTGGAGGAAGCCTGGGTATATGGCTTGATGCGTCAGGAAAGCCGTTTTGTCACTCAGGCAAAATCCAATGTGGGAGCGAGCGGCATCATGCAAATCATGCCAGCTACAGCGCGCTGGATAGCTAACAAGCTGGGCATCAAGGATTATCGCCGGGCACTCGTTCATCAACTGGATACTAACCTCAAACTCGGTACTTATTAC
>JAUSKS010000140.1 GCA_030646595.1 Gallionellaceae bacterium
TAGGCCACGTTGAGCCGCATGCCCATTTACTGAATGCTCCACCTGACGGTCAGCTACTTTATAAGATAATGACCGTAGAAAACCTGCTGAACTCGATTGTAGGTAACTATTTTCACTTTAATCGTGTCGATAAGTACAAAGACGATTTGCGCGATGGACAACAGTTACCTAAAGACGAACAAATTAACGCTGGCGTAAGGTTTGAAAAAGATCCGGGTTTTTCAATGGCAGATTATTGTGATCGGTCACGGGCAAGAACCTATGCCTGTTGTTTTTCGCTGGAGAATTCGGACTATATCTGGAGCAAGTACGCAAACGGCGGCGAAAGAGGTAAGGTTTGCATTGTCTTGGACTTTAGCAAATTGCGCACTACGCTCAACCAGACCTTGCAATCTGGGAATGCTGCACTTGAATTTGGTGGTAACCGATGCCCGCAAATCTTTTCAATCAATTATGGGATTATTGATTATGTTGAATGGGACAGGCATCAAGTGAACACGGAATATATGTCAAATCCAATTAAATACACCTATTTGAAGGACAAGGAAAAATTTTCCAAGGAAAAAGAACTGCGCATTGCACTATCTGCCCTAGGCATTGGGCAATTTCCTCTTGGCGATGGTAATACGATGCATTTCCCGGACAGCTTGAAAATGACTTTCGATTTCAGAACAGCTAATGCAAACGGGACAATTCAGCAGATATTGTATGCTTCAAATTGTGACTACGATTTTCTCCATGCTGAATTGCATAAGCTACATATTGTGCCGAGTGAAGAGAGCGGCCATTGTATAAAGGGTAGCTTGCGGGTGCGGTAACTAACGGATATTGCGCTGTGCTTATTATGTTCTAAGTCGACTTCCATATCCGAAAAAATAGCTTCTTCAGGCGAGTTCGTTGAAAAAGTTTTTGATCGCCAACACCCGCTGCGTAATATCCCCATATTTTAGTTCAATCCGCAATTTGTCCTGACCGCTTAATTTGTATTGACGCTTGGTTTGGATGAGCGTGATGATTTTCATCGGGTCTATCGGTGGATTGGGGGTGAACTGGATTTGAATTGCTTCAGCAGAGGCATCCACCTTGATAATGCCAAGCGGTTTGGCGGCGATGCGCAAGCGGTGGCAATCCAGCAGCGCGTGGGCAGGTGGGGGTAGCAGACCGAAACGGTCTATCAGTTCCTGGTGCATCTCGTCCAACTCTTCTGCGCTGGCACAGTTGGCCAGGCGTTTGTAGAGCACCAGTCGTTGATGAATGTCACCGCAATAATCATCTGGCAATAAAGCAGGGGTATGCAAATTTATTTCCGTGGTGACGCCCAACGGGTGCGCCATGTCGGGTTCTTTGCCCTCACGCAGCGAGGTGATGGCAGCGTTGAGCATGTCGGCATAGAGCGAGAAACCGATCTCCTGCATTTCGCCGCTTTGCGATTCGCCCAGCACTTCACCTGCACCGCGTATTTCCAGATCGTGCATGGCGAGATAGAAGCCGCTGCCCAATTGTTCCATGGCTTGTATGGCTTCCAGTCTTTTTTTCGCCTGGGCCGTGAGGCCTTCCATATTGTCCACCAGCAAATAAGCATAAGCCTGATGGTGTGAGCGCCCGACACGACCGCGCAACTGGTGCAGTTGTGCCAGGCCAAAGCGGTCCGCGCGATTCATGATGATGGTGTTGGCGCTGGGCACATCGATGCCGGTTTCAATAATCGTGGTGCATAGCAGCACATTGAAACGCTGATGATAAAAATCGCGCATCACCGCTTCCAGATCGCGCTCGCCCATCTGGCCGTGTGCGGTACGGATGCGTGCTTCCGGCAGCAGCGTGGTTAATTTTTCTGCCATATTGGCGATGGTGTCGACTTCGTTGTGCAGAAAATAAATTTGCCCGCCGCGCTTGAGCTCGCGCAGTACCGCTTCGCGGATGGTGCCCTGGCTGTAGTTGCTGACAAAGGTTTTGATGGATAGCCGTCGTTGCGGCGCAGTGGCGATGACCGAGAAATCACGCAGCCCTTCCAGCGACATGGCCAGGGTGCGTGGGATAGGTGTGGCGGTTAGCGTGAGCACATCCACTTCAGAGCGCAGTGCCTTGAGACGTTCTTTTTGCTGCACACCAAAGCGATGTTCTTCATCAATAATCACCAGGCCGAGATTATGGAAATGGATACCTTTCTGGATCAGCTTGTGGGTGCCTATAATGATGTCCAGTTTACCTTCTGCCATTTCCTGCAATGCGAGGGTTTGTTCCTTGGCCGAGCGGAAGCGCGACAGCTCGGCGATTTTTATCGGCCAATCAGCAAAGCGCGTGGAAAAATTCTGGAAATGTTGTTCGGCCAGCAAGGTGGTAGGGACCAGCACGGCCACCTGCTTTCCATCCATTGCGGCAACGAAGGCAGCGCGTAGTGCCACTTCGGTTTTGCCAAAACCGACATCGCCACAGATCAATCTATCCATGGGCTTGCCCGATTGCAGATCGAGGATGACCGCCTCGATGGCAGCCGCCTGGTCTGGTGTTTCCTCAAAACCGAAACCCGCAGCAAACGCTTCATAGTCATGCTGGGTAAGTTGGAATTGGTGTCCTTTGCGCAAGGCGCGCTGGGCGTATAGATTCAGCAACTCAGCGGCTGTGTCGCGCACTTGCAGCATGGCGCGGCGCTTGGCTTTATCCCATGCCCCGCTGCCCAGCTTATGCAAAGGCGCGGTATCCGGCGCACCACCGCTGTAGCGGCTGATGACATGCAGCTGTGCCACTGGCACATAGAGCTTGTCGCTGCCGGCATATTCCAGCAGCAAAAATTCATTCTCGCCTTCGCCTAGATCGAGATTAACCAGGCCTTGATAGCGCGCAATACCATGCTGCTCATGCACCACCGGATCGCCCGGCTTAAGTTCCGACAGATCGCGCAGCATGCCTTCCACGCTGCTTTTTTTCGCGGCACGGGCAGCACGGCTACGCGGTTGCGCGGCATACAGCTCGGTCTCGGTGACTATCGCCAGATGTTCATCCGTTAATACAAAACCATTTTGCAGCGCGGCCACGCTGAGCATGAATTTATCTGCGCTGGACAGGAAGTGTGCGTAATTTTCGCACAGCGTGGGGGTCAGGCCATATTCATTGAGGTAGCCTGTGATAATTTCACGTCGCCCCAGGCTGTCGGCCAGCAACAGCACACGTCCGTTGTAATCTCGCAGGAAATTTTGCAAGGCCTGCGTGGGAATTTCGGCGCGGCGGTTGACGGCCAGATCGGGCAGGGGGGCGGTGGGGCAGGGGGTGAGGGTTTTTGATTCCTCCCTTACCTCCACCCTCTCCCCAGCCCTCTCCCC
>JAUSKS010000147.1 GCA_030646595.1 Gallionellaceae bacterium
TTATGTGGCGCAAGGCTTTGAGATATCCAGAATTTTTAATGCAGAAATGTTAACCCAATTTGGCAAATTGCCCATCAAGCGTTTGATTGCAGTGTATGGCAATCGCAATGAACCGATTACTTATTGGATCACGGTGGGAGATAAAGCGACGCACACCAGCCTCGATCAAAAATTACAGCAAATGCGTTATGGCCTGACCGGGAAAGTACCCGATGGCATGTTGGTGCGTGTCTCCACTATCGATACCGATGAAGCCGCAGCCTATCAAATTCAGACTGCTTTTATTCAGGACATGCTGGCAGCAATCAGCACAAAAGAACGCGTCAGAATTGCCGGAACATTCAGTGGCTAGCCAACGGAGAACCAGGTGACCAGTTTGACTCAAGCAGGGTATATGGCTGATCACCCCAGACCCTTTGGGCGCTGGCTGGCCGCTATTGCGCTATTGTTATTTGCGGCATTCACCGGCTTGGCTGTGGCGGTGATGGATACCTGGGGTGCTGCCGTTATTGTGGCTCTGTTCCTGGGCATGATCAGCCTGTTCCTGCCCGTGCGATATTTTATAGTGTTGTTTATTTTTTTGACCTTCGTAGTCGTCGGTCAGCTGGAGTATTTTGCCCATATTCAGCGGGCATTCTGGATTCCATTTTTGTTGGGGCTGGTGCTGCTGGTTCGATTTCCCGCTGAACTGATGAGGCGCAACAAACAGCATGCCTGGCAAGCGTCCTTCCAACCCAAACAGGCATCTTCAGTCACCCTGTTGCTGGGAATTTATTTCGCAACTTTGATTGCCACTACCTTGATCAATTTTGACAAACCCCTTCAGGTATTTGTCAGCGGCAAGGAATACTTTTTCTTATGGAGCATCTATCTGGTCATTGCTGGCGGCATGATAAATCCTGCTTTGCTCACCCGCATCTGGAGTTACCTGTTGTGGTTATTGCCTTTGCAATTGCCCATCATTTTTTACCAACGGTTTGTAGTTTCCGCCCAGCGCGCTGATAAATACAGTGCCGCTTGGGATGCTGTAGTGGGCGCTTTTGGTGGAAATCCGGATGGTGGCGGAGCAAGCGGTGCCATGGGTATTTTTGTTGTGTTTGCCATTGCCATGGCTCTTTGCCAGTGGCGGCAGCACACTTTGCGCGGCTGGCATTGCTTTCTTATCGTCGGCAGCGGATTGATTGCCATTCTGCTGGCGGAAGTAAAGTTTGCAGTGCTGATGTTGCCTGTAGTGATTGGAATAGCTTTTTTACGGGATGTGTTCGCCCGACCACTAGCAGCACTGGGTGGCATCTTTTTATCTGTGGCATTGGCTGGCTTGTTGCTGTTCGCTTATGAAAAACAATACTGGAGTGACTATCAGCAAAAACATATAGGCAGTTATACAGGAAATGTTTTTGCAGGCTCTGTCGATCCCGATTCCATAAACATGGAAACTGGTGAAATGGGACGGATCGCTGCGATAAAATTCTGGATGCAGCGTCAGACAAATGTAGTCCACTCACTCATCGGCCAAGGGCCTGGGGCAAGCAGAAAAGGCGCTCTGGTAGTGGGGAATGCCGCCAAGCCGTGGCCATTCAATATTGACCGCTCTACATTGGTTATCTTGCTGTGGGAAGTGGGCATATTGGGTACGGCTTCCTTTGTTTTGATGTTGTGTGCGGCTGCCTGGCGCGCCTATAAACTAAGCGGGGATGTCCGTCTGCCTGCTGCGGAGCATGCCACCTTGCGCGCCTGTAGTGCCGGATTGGTACTGCTAATGCTGGCCCTGCCCTACAACACGGACATTATCTATTCACCGCAGATCCAGATTTTATTAATACTTATTCTGGGGCAACTGGCCATAGCGGGAGGACGGTTTGCTTCTTCCAGCCCCCCTTCCGTTGCTAGTGCCATTCCACGCCATGCAAGATAACTTGACCATGACCTCTGTGCATTATTCCGGTCTTCGTATCAAACGAAGCCTGCTACATTTTATAATCGGCAAGCTGGCGCAGGCTCTGGCAGGAATTACCTTTCTGATTTTGCTGGTTCGTCATATGGCAAGCGACAACTACGGAGCTTATGTCGCGTTATTGGCTGTTCTTGATATTTTTTATCTGGTCAGCGGTCTGGGTTTATCCACCATTGCCCAGCGCTATGTTGCGGAATTCCGCATGAAAGCATCAAGTCGCCGTTTATTGCAATTCCTGAATCATCTCTTTCTTAAGCGCGCAGGCTATTCTCTGGTATTTGTTGTGCTGCTCTTGCTCACTCGGCAATGGCTATTACCCCTTATAGGTCTGGATCTGCATGAGAAATGGTTACTTCCGCTGGCCCTTTTATTAATAACATCAGCCAGTGTATTTTTTCTGGATGAAGTGCTGGGTGCTCTGCTTTTTCAAGGTCTGTCACAAAGCCTGGCCTTTTTCCGCAGCGTGATAAAACTGTTCGTGCTGTTCTATTACCTGCACTACTCCCTGCCCATCACTATTGAATGGGCACTCATATTGGAGTGTGGGGTAACGCTGACTTCGCTCATCATTGGTCATTTTATTTTTCGTTACCGGATCGGCATGCAGTTATCTCAGCCTGATATGCACGATAGTTATGAAAGCCCGGCCATGACGACGACCGCACGCAAATTTTATGGGGTACAACTGGTCGGGCAGTTATA
>JAUSKS010000158.1 GCA_030646595.1 Gallionellaceae bacterium
TGATGAAACTCAGTCTGGTCTTATGGCAGCACCATAGTATGGTGAGAATACGCTAATTGCGCTGCGTATTTTACGTACTGAATCTACCGTCTTGGTGTCTTGAAGGTTTGGGTAGCACCGTAAGTCGTTTGTGTTGTTCCAGTTGCAGGGTCATAGTAGTAGCCAAACGCCCGGTAGTAGTAAGTTTTATTGGCAGTTAACCCACTCATAGGCATGCTAACAGTAGATGTCTGACCAATTGGCGTAGTAACCGAGGTATTGCCAGTTACCGAACCAAGCGCGGCTGTTAACCCATATTCAAATTGCACATCATCGGTTAGCCCCCACGTGCTGATGCTTGCATTGAAAGTTGCACTCGTTGTGGCAATGTTGGTGGCAGTTTTTGTGACCACATCGGGTGCCGAACTTATATGGATTTGAGCGGTATAAGCTGAACCAGTTTGACCCGTGGACGAATCGCGCGTATCGGCCCATAAGGCATGCACTCTATCATTACTGGATGCGATTCCTTGGTATTCGTACAATACTCTAGAGTCACACGGCAATACACAAGGATTTTCCCGCCAGCTCTGTCTGTTTGATACGCGTATGCTGGGCGCAAAACTGATGCCACCGTCGGTGGAATAGCTGTAATACAGATTGTAGGCATATTCCCCGGTAACTGTACTGACATTACTGCGTGTGTCATACCAAACTGCATCTATACGACCATTGGGCGCAACCGAAATCGTTGGCTGGAAGTAATACTTATAAGCGCCTTGCAGGCCATCACTTAGCAGAACAGGACTAGACCAGGTATAGCCACCGTCGGTAGAGCGAATGACTGAAGAATCGAATCCGCCGCTGGTGTTGGGTTCGCCACTGGCGATATAAATTGTACCTGTGGTTGGGTCAACGGTGATTTTTGGATTTGCGCGTACATCGGGCACTCCCGGCCAACTCCCCCAGCCTTGCAGTGAACGGATAAAGGTATCAGCCCCCCAGGTTACCCCGCCGTCAGTGGATTTATTGAAATAAAGCCCATATTGCGTGGTCGTGTTGCCACCATTGATCCATGCTACATAGACTTCACCATTCGGGCCAGTAGCAATACTAGAGGAATGCTCCTGTCCTCCGGCCAGGGTGGAAGAAATATCAATTGGTGTAGACCAGGTGGCTCCTCGATCCGTTGATCGGGTGAACCCTAAAATAATCCCTTTCACATTTTGCACACTGGTTGTGGCACCCTGGCTTGGATAGTCGGACCAGACGGTATACAGGTAATTTTTGCGCGGGCTGGTGGCATTGGTATCTATAGCCAGCCAGCCTTGATCGGGATTGCCGCTATATATCCCGTTCTTATATTTCGGCTGATAAGCCATGTAGGTAGCGCTTAAGGTTTGGCCTTTATTGGTGTATTTCCCGATACGAATAGCACGTAAGGTACTGCTTAGCCAAGTCAATTCTTGCCGATAAGCATTCCCGTCAGTATCAAAAGCTATATTGGGGTCGGCCCCATAGCCATAGGTTCCTGAGCTTGAGGTTGATGTTCCCGTTGCGCCATAGTCTAAGCTGGTATAGTGAGCAAAATTCCCAGTCCCAACCAAATTGCCGGGATCAAGGGGATTAATAGCGATGGTCGTTTCAGTACCACCCAGAGAAACCTGGACATTAGGCCCAACTGTTGGCTGAAAAGCCAATGCAGGTTGAATGCCTACAAGAAAAATACTTGTTGCTAGAATACTTAGGTGCTATTTTTTTTTCGTGTTCACTTGAAAAATCTCCTTGTGTATTGTTTGAAGGTTTCGTAATTGTGATTCACACTGATAGCCAGGGCATTCCAAGCCACATGATCCGTGTGGTCGCTAGTCTATCAGGTATTGAATTGTTGCAGATTGTTAGAGTTGTCCGGTTTTTATTGGGAAGTGATGTAGGTGGGCGAGCCTAGCGTTGTTGAGAGGTGGAATGTGATACCCACTGATTCAACACCCACCGCGCCCAATCAGTAACCTCAGAAGCAGTCATGCCGATAGAGATGCCTTGTTGCGCCAGCGCATCGCCCGCTGCGCCATGCAGATGCACGGCCAGCAATAAAGCTCGATCCGCATCCATCCCCTGCGCGATGAAGGCAGCGATCATGCCGGTCAGCACATCGCCCATGCCGGGGCTGCTCATGCCGGGGTTGCCGGTTTTGTTGAGATATATTTTTCCGACGCTGGTGACGCAGACGCTATTCTCACCTTTCAACACTACGCTGCAATGCAGTTTTTCCGCCAGTTGCTGTGCCGATTCGGTGCGCGCGGCCTGAATATCATTCGTGCTGCAATCAAGCAGGCGCGCAGCTTCGCCGGGATGCGGCGTAATCACGGTGGCGGCTGTGCGGGAAGTAACCATTGCTTGCAGGTCAGTGTGCAGCGCGAGTATGTTGAGTGCGTCGGCATCCAATACCAGTGCGGTATTCAGCTTGAGTGTTTCGTACAGAATTTTCTGCGCCGCAAGGTCGTGACCCATGCCGCAGCCGATGGCAATGACGTCCAGCTCCGGCAAGTTGGTTTTGCCACTATGCAACATCAATTCCGGTTGCTGCATATCTACGGCAGGGGCATGGTCCGCCAGCAGGCCGACATGCACACTGCCTGCACCCATCTTGAGTGCGGCGCGTGCGGCCAGCAGCGGTGCGCCGACCATACCGCTGGCTCCGCCGATGACCATCACCGTGCCGAACATGCCTTTATGGCTGTCATGCGGGCGCGGCTTGAGGAAGGCGGTGACCTGTTTTTGGGTGATGAGCGTGGCGCGTGTCGAGGGCATGCAGAGCTCCTTAATATTTCCCGCTACGCTAAAGTTAATTTGGCGCATAGTATAATAGCAGCCTGTTCCCAACGCCTCAGAGAATCTGTCTATGTTCCGCACCCTTCCCGGTAAAGCCGCGCTTTCTTCCTTCCGTCTTGAAAAATTGCGGGCCGCTGTAAAAATAGCAGCGCCCGATGTGCAGCTTGAGGAGGCGCGGCACTGGTATTTTATTTCGCTTAACTCTGCTTTGTCGGATGCAGATAGTAAGCTGCTGTACCGTCTGTTGGGGCTGGCAGAAAGCAGCGATTCTGATATGGGCGAGATGCACCGCATACTGGTGGTGCCGCGTCTGGGGACGATTTCACCCTGGTCTTCCAAGGCGACCGAGATTGCGCGGCATTGTGCGCTGCCGACGGTAAGCCGTATTGAGCGCGGCGTGGTGTATTACCTGAAAACCGGCAAGGGCCACGGGCTTTCCCGCACCGCGTTAAAAGCGCTGCTGCCGCTGTTGCATGACCGTATGACTGAATCAGTAGTCACTGAGCTGGTTGGTGTGGAAAAAAAGATTTTTGCCGAAAGTGCGCCGCAGCCCCTGTCTACTGTGGATATTTTGCAAGGGGGCAGCGCTGCCTTGTCCGCTGCCAATTATGAATTGGGGTTGGCACTATCGAATGATGAAATAGATTATCTGGTAGAGAATTTTACCCGGCTGGAACGTAACCCCACCGATGTGGAGCTGATGATGTTCGCGCAGGCCAATTCCGAACATTGTCGTCATAAGATTTTTAATGCGGACTGGGTGATTGATGGCGAGCCGCAAGCGATCTCCTTATTTGGCATGATACGCAACACGCATAAGCTGCACCCTGCAGGCACAGTGGTCGCGTATTCGGATAATTCTTCGGTGATTGAGGGTGCGCGCGTAGAGCGTTTTTATCCGCATGAAAACGGTGGTTATGCTTATAGTGCGGAGCTGACCCATACCTTGATGAAAGTGGAAACGCATAATCATCCTACTGCGATTTCACCTTTTGCGGGTGCGGCCACGGGTGCGGGGGGCGAGATACGCGACGAAGGTGCGACGGGTATAGGCTCCAAACCCAAAGCGGGATTGACTGGGTTTTCGGTGTCGAATTTACGCATACCTGGATTTGAGCAGCCGTGGGAAAAATACCTCCCTCACCCCAACCCTCTCCCAGAGGGGGAGGGGGCCAACTCGCTCCCCTCTCCCTCTGGGAGAGGGGCTGGGGGAGAGGGTGGAGGCGAGGGAACAAGCTACGGCAAACCCTCCCGCATCGCCTCTGCCCTGCAAATCATGCTGGACGGCCCACTTGGCGGGGCCGCGTTCAACAATGAATTTGGCCGTCCCAATCTGGCGGGTTACTTCCGTACCTTTGAAGAAAATGTAAATGGCGAGATGCGCGGCTACCACAAGCCCATCATGCTGGCTGGTGGCGTGGGCAACATCGCTGCGCAACATACGCACAAACACAATTTGCCCGTGGGTGCCTTGCTCATTCAAATCGGTGGGCCTGGCATGTTGATCGGCCTGGGTGGCGGCGCAGCTTCCAGTATGGATACCGGCGCGAACACCGAGGATCTGGATTTTGCTTCCGTGCAGCGCGGCAATCCGGAAATGCAGCGTCGTGCGCAGGAAGTAATCGACCGCTGTTGGCAAATGGGCGAACGCAATCCCATCCTGTCCATTCATGATGTCGGTGCCGGCGGCATTTCCAATGCGCTGCCGGAACTGGTACATGGCGGCGGGCGCGGTGCGCGTTTTGAATTGCGCCATGTGCCTTCGGAAGAACGCGGCATGACGCCCATGCAAATCTGGAGCAACGAGGCGCAGGAGCGTTATGTATTGGCCATTGCGCCAGAACACCTGGCCGCATTCCAGCTGATCTGTGTACGTGAACGCTGTCCGTTCGCGGTATTGGGGCATGCCATTGCGGATGACCGCTTGATCGTACACGACCCGTTATACAAAAATGATGCGGTGGATATGCCGCTGTCCGTGTTGCTGGGCAAGCCGCCGAAAATGACACGCCGGGTCAAGCGCGAGCAGGTGCAGCTTGCTGCATTCGACACCAGCCAGATAAAACTTGCAGATGCGATAGCGCGCGTACTGCGCCTGCCTGCTGTGGCGGATAAAACTTTTCTGATCAGCATAGGCGACCGCACCGTCGGTGGCTTGACCGCGCGTGACCAGATGGTGGGGCCGTGGCAAGTGCCAGTGGCGGATGTGGCCGTGACGCTGATGGGTTTTAATACCACGCTGGGCGAAGCTTTTGCGCTGGGTGAACGCACTCCGCTGGCAGTATTCAACGCGCCTGCCTCTGCGCGCATGGCCGTGGGTGAAGCGCTCACCAATATTGCAGCAGCACGCATCGCAAAAATCGGCGACATTAAATTATCAGCCAACTGGATGGCCGCTGCCGGGCATCATGGCGAAGACGCGGCCTTATTTGATGCGGTGCATGCGGTGGGTATGCAGCTGTGTCCGCAACTGGGCATCAGCATTCCAGTGGGCAAGGATTCC
>JAUSKS010000223.1 GCA_030646595.1 Gallionellaceae bacterium
CTGACACCATTTTGTTTTGCCGCCTTCCCTGGCGGCACTGCGGGCAGTCCCGGTACCATGACCAGCTCCAGCAACCTTGGCGCTACTCGGGGAGGGGCGGTCTCACTCCAGCCGCAGGGCATCCAAGATCGCCTTGAGGAACGGAAGAAGGAAGCCGAAAAAGCGGCCAGCGCCGATGGCGGCGGTTGGGGATTGTTGTTGTCGCCACAGTACGGCAAAAGCAAACGTCCGGAAACCGAGTTGGAAAATGGTTTTCAGTCGGAACTGAATGGACTGCTTATCGGCCTGGATTACCGCTTTTCCGATAAATTTGTGCTGGGAGCAGCCATTGGACACACCAAAGATGATGCCGACTTTATTAATAATGCCGGTTTTTTGAAAACTACCAGCAATACCTTTTCCCTATACGGTACCTGGGCGTTATCAGACTACGCTTATATTGATGGCTATCTGGGCGCAGGAAAACTTAACTTAGATAGCCAACGCCAGGTAAATTTTGGTTTACTTTCCCCTGGCACGGCCAGTGGCAATACTTCTGGCCAGCAAACCATGGCTGGACTGTCCGCTAGTTACAAAGCTGACTTGGGCAGAGTCAGTTTTGAGCCATTTGTTAATTTCGATTACATCAAGACCGATGTTGATGGTTATGATGAGAGTGGAACAACGTCAATGGAACTGCGTCATCGCGACCGCAAAAATATTTCAACCACCAGCAGCGTGGGCGGGAGATCAAGTATGGCCTACGGTTATGACTGGGGCACTTTGGTTCCGTCTGTACACTTGGCTGCGGTGCATGAATATAAAAATGACTCCAGCCAGATTGGTAACGAACTCGTCATCGCACCAGGTACACCATTTATGGTGGATACGGATGCGCCCGATCGCAATTATCTATCCGCAGGATTGGGCATGGCGGCAGCACTCAATGGCGGTGCGCAGTTATTTCTTAACTACGAAAAACGCATGAAGGATAAATTGTTGAACTGCTGGGCAGTGAGTGCTGGGGTGTTGGTGGAGTTTTAAATAGTTAGTTACCGTTCCCACAAACCAGATTCCCCTCCTTTTTCAAGGAGGGGTGGCGCGAAAGCGCCGGGGTGGTTATCTCTTCATGAACACCACCCCACCCCTGACGGGGTACCCCGCCTCACTGAGGAGGGGATTGTATGATTCTGGAAAAAGCAGTTGGTCATAGAGACCACCTGGAAACGGCTGTGTAACGCATTCGAGGTGGAGCAGGGGTTTCGTGCAGCATGGCTGCGCGCCTGTGTAACGGTATCCGCTGGTAGCGGATACGCGCCCTGCAAGGGTGCGTTTTTTGGATCGCTGGGCTTATAACCAGCCTGCGGGTGTACTTGGCTACCGCAGGCTGCTGATGCCCGATGCGCAGTAACTGGACGCCACAATTAAGTGGTAGGATAGACAAGGATCGTATTCAGCGCGCGTTCAGCAAGTAAAATTCTCGCATTGGATGCGCAAGGCGAGTATGTTGTTTACCTCAAATTAACGGAAGAAGAACATGATGAAAGCCGTTAGGGCAACCATTGATGCGCAAGGTCACATCCACTACACCGAGCCAGTGCGTGTAGATACGCCGCGGCAGGCGCTCGTTATTTTCCTGGATGAAGGCAACGAAACCACGTTGCTGGCGCAGTCCGCGTTGGCAAGCGACTGGCTCAAGCCGGAGGAGGATGCGGCATGGGCGCATTTGCAGCCGGACAAGTAATTGTCGTTCCCTTCCCGTTTTCTGACCTCAGTGCACAAAAATACCGCCCAGCGTTAATACTGGCTGATGCCGCGCGCGGCGATTGGGTATTGTGCCAAATCACCAGCAATCCATTTTCGGATACTGATGCGATAGAGCTGAATGAAAATGCTTTCAGCCAAGGGGGTCTGCAACGCACCAGCTACGCCCGCCCAGGTAAACTTTTTACCGCCAATGATAGTTTGTTTGTCGCGCAAGTTGGAATTTTGCGCGTCGCTATTTTTCAACAAGTACGTGATGCAGTTGTGGCGATGTTGCGTGGCGGTAGAGCTTGAGCAAATAGCCAGTAGGGCAGGGCACACCCGCCACCTTACCGATTGGGCAAGCAATAAAAAAAGAATCAAAGCGGGATTTGGTGAATAACATTGAAGTGAATGGCGAGTGTGACCCACCCTACTCTCACCAAAATGGTGTGAGCCGAGATGAAACAATGCAATGGAACACATGGTGCAACTACATATCGAGCATTTGCCGGAAGGCATGTATTTGGCACGGGCGATGACGTGCAGGGGCTGGTCGCTCAGGGCCGCACGATTGCCGAAACCATCGAGATCGCACGCGACGTGGCAAAAAAACTGAACTAAATGGAGTCATGAACATGAATCAAACTTATACGGCTGTTGTAAAACAGGATGGTACTTGGTGGATCGGTTGGATTGAAGAGGTTCCCGGTGTCAATTGTCAGGAACACTCTCGATCTGGTTTGCTTGATTCCCTGCGTATTACTCTGATTGAAGCGCTGGAGATGAATCGTAACGACGCAAGACGCGCTGCGGGCAAGGGTTATGAAGAGCTAAACATTGCAATATGAAGCGTCGCGATTTGTTGCGCCATCTTTCCCTACATGGTTGCTCACTTCGGGAAGGCGGTAGTCATTCATGGTGGCACAACCCGGCCCTAAATAGGCGTAGTGCTATTCCTCGACACAGTGAAGTGAGCGACCATCTGGCGAAGAAAATTTGTAAAGACCTTGGAGTGCCTCAACCATAATGCTGGCGGGCTGCATATTCGAGAGAAATCCTGCAAAGGTTTGTGGTGTGCCAATGAGAGCCGTGCCCGAAGATTATTCGGGTGGACAGCATGTTGGTGCGCTGGTGGAGTTTTAAATAGTTTATTGCCGTTCCCACAAGCCAGATTCCCCTCCTTTTTCAAGGAGGGGTGGCGCGAAAGCGCCGGGGTGGTTATCTTCGCATAAGCTGAAACCACCCCACCCCTGGCGGGGTACCCCTCCTCA
>JAUSKS010000179.1 GCA_030646595.1 Gallionellaceae bacterium
CATAAACAATGCGGCGCGGTGCAGTTTCTGCATTGATGGCTTTCATCAGCTCTACAGCGCCGTCGCGTGGAGGATCGACCAGCCATTTATCCAATTTGCCCAACTGCGCCAGCCCTGCCTCATCCATTTCGAATAAATTCATTGTTGCAAACTGCGTATTACTGGAAAGTTTGTTGTAAGCAGCATTCTGCATGGCGCGTTGCACCAGCGCGGTGCCGCCTTCTATACCCAGCACTTGCGCGCCGCTCCTGGCAATGGGCAAGGTAAAGTTACCCAAGCCGCAGAAAAAATCCGCGATGCGTTCATGCAGCTGAGGGTTCAACAAGCGCAGAGCGCGGCTGACCATCAAGCGATTCATATCGGCATTAACTTGGGTAAATTCAGACGGCGCAAACGGCATGGTGATATTAAATTCAGGCAAGCTGTAGCTCAGCGGCGGCGCATCCAGAGGATAAAAGGGAACGACCGTTTCCGGCCCTTTGGTTTGCAACCAGAATTGCACCTGATGCTGATCGGCAAATTGTTTGATTGCCATTTCATCATCCGGCGTGAGGGCTTTCATAATGCGCAATACCAGCACATCTACAAACTCTCCTACAGCCACTTCTATTTGCGGCAAAGCCTCGCGTATGCTCAGGCTTTCCACCAGTTGTGCCAGCAGTGGCAATAATTGGGCAATTTTCGGCGGCAGGATTTCACAGTGCTGCATGTCCGCCACATAGCTGCGGCGCTTCTCATGGAAACCGACCAGCACTTTTCCCTTTTTTATAACATAGCGCACTGACAGCCGCGCGCGCTGGCGGTATCCCCAGGTCTGCCCGTAAATGGGTGGCAGAATAGTCTCTGCCTTAACCTTGCCGATATGCCACAAATTGTCTTCCAGTATGCGCTGCTTGGCAGCGACCTGTGCGCGCGCATCCAGATGCTGCATGGAGCAGCCGCCGCACATTCCAAAATGGACGCACTTGGGCTCGGTGCGCATAAAAGTGGGTTTGATAACTTGATCAACCTGGGCCAGTTCAAAACTGGCTTTTTTGCGATAGGAAGAATAGGTCACGCGCTCGCCGGTCAGCGCGCCTTCAATGAAAATGACCTTGCCCTCGGCGCGCGCAATGCCGCGACCTTCATAGTCGAGTGATTCAACAATAACGGGATTCATGCGCTGTGGGCAGGCGGCCACTGCGCCAGAAATTCTGCCCAGTGTGGCTCGTCGGATTTGCTTAATGTGCTGCGTACCAATTCACATTCCTGCTCATAGCGCGCACGTGAAAAATGTCCACGCATGAACTGAAAGCGCGCATAGACCAAATAAGTATTCACCACATCGGTTTCGCAGTAATTGCGGATTTCGGCCAGCTGGCCCTGCTGGTAAGCTTGCCACACCCGGCTGCCATCCATGCCCAGCTTGCCGGGCAAGCCGATCAGCTTGGCCAGCTCATCCAGCGGGGCGTTGGCGCGGCCTGTGTACATCGCCAGCAAATCCATCAAATCCAGATGGCGTGAGTGATAGCGGCTGATGTAGTTATTCCATTTGAAATCCTTGTCGTCCTCGCCCATATCCCAGTAGCGCGCGCACTGCACCCCATGGATCAGCCCGCGATAATGCAGCACCGGTAAATCAAAGCCCGTGCCATTCCACGACACCAGTTGCGGCGTATATTTATCCAAGCCATCGAAGAAGCGCTGGATGATGCTGCCTTCATCATCTTCCAGCCCGCCCAGCGACCACACGCGGAAACTATCGCCTTCGCGCAATACGCAAGAAATCGCCACCACGCGCTGCAAATGATGTTGCAGGAAATCGCTGCCGGTTTTCTGGCGGCGCATCTGAAAAGCCATTTCCGCTACATCCGCATCATTCACGGCAGCATCCAACGCATACAGGCTACGCAGCCCGGCAATATCGGGGATAGTTTCAATATCAAAAACCAGAACAGGGGTCATATTAGTGTGGGTAAAAACTCAACAACAGAATTGTAGCCCAAAGCACGGCACTACACGATTTGATAAACTGTCGGCCTGATGAAATTTATCCTGCTACTTGTTCTTGCGCTCCCCCTGCCCTGTGCCGGGGCAGAAACAATTACCCTGCACAGTGGCACACATCGCATTCAGGCAGAAATCGCCGCCACCCCGCAAAGCCGTAAAAACGGGCTGATGCGGCGCAGCCACTTGTGTGCTGATTGTGGCATGTTATTCATATTTCCAAACACCAGCAAAGTCAGCTTCTGGATGAAGGATACGCCGCTCCCCTTGAGCATTGCTTTCATTACCGCTGATGGCACCATCCTCAATATCGAAGAAATGCAGCCCAATACCACCGATGCCCATAGCGCCCAAGGGCAGGCTTTGTACGCACTGGAAATGCCTAGCGCCTGGTTTGTTAAACATGGCATCAAGCCTGGGGCTAGCATACAGGGCTTGCAACAGGCGCCCGCAGGACAATAGCTGCTCTCAGCGGGTTTATCCATGAACGCTATACTTTTAACTGATGAAAACCCCAAAAAAAATCCAACCCCTGGTCGAAGACGGCCTGGTAGATAAAGTCCTGCGCCAGCTGATGAGCGGCAAAGAAGCGACGGTCTATATCGTGCAATGCGGCGATGAGATTCGTTGCGCCAAGGTTTACAAGGAAGCCAACCAGCGCGGTTTCCATCAGGCTGTGCATTACACTGAAGGACGCAAAGTAAAAAACAGCCGCCAGGCGCGTGCCATGGAAAAAGGTTCGCGCTATGGGCGTCAGGAACAAGAATCCGCGTGGCAGCACGCCGAGGTGGATGCCTTGCACAAACTCGCCGCCGCGGGAGTGCGCGTCCCTCACCCTTATGGCTTTTACGATGGCGTGCTGCTGATGGAGTTGCTGGCAGATGAGAATGGCGAGCCTGCTCCCCGGCTCAACGATTTGCAACTCACGCCAGAACAGGCGCGCGAATTTCACGCTCTGCTGATCAGACAAGTGGTGCTCATGCTGTGTGCCGGTATTGTCCACGGCGATCTGTCCGAATTCAACATCCTGGTAGACAGCACAGGGCCCGTGATCATAGACCTGCCGCAAGCGGTAGATGCTGCGGCCAACAACAATGCCAGCCGCATGCTGGAGCGAGATGTTGAAAATCTGGCCCACTATTTCGGCCAGTTTGCCCCCGAACTGCGCGCCACCCAATACGGCAAGGAGATATGGGCGCTTTATCAAAGTGGCGAATTATTCCCTGATACCCGGTTAACTGGCCACTTCAATAAAATTGAAAAGCAAGCTGACGTGCGCTCCGTCATGCGTGAAATAAATTCTGCGCGTGATGATCACGCAGCCAAGCTACGCTATCAGCAAATAAAAAGGGAAGAAGGCCGGTAGCAGTACATATTTCTATATCCTGTACGCCGCATATCGTTTTTGGCATCTATAGCCGATGCTAATAAACGCAGGGAGTAGTATTTAATATTGCGCCTTAATTTTGAGTTTAAGGACTCTGATCCCTTGAGTACTTATGACGACGCAGTATACTAGTGGGGCGTCCCGTGTGCAGATCATGCTATGTCGCTAGCGTCTGTGCCTCCGCTGTCTGCCGTTTAGAGTCTTTTTTCACCTCCGGCGGCTTTACCCTGCTTTTTAGTTCGTTCGCTGTCGCTCACCACCAAGGAGTATCTATTATGAACAAAGGAATATCAGTTGCGCTGTTGGTCGTCGGGGTTGTGTTAATCGTCTGGGGCATCAATGCCTCGGAGTCATTTAGCTCCAATGTATCGGAAGCATTTACCGGTTCACCTTCAAACAAGGCCGTCTGGCTGCTGTCCGGTGGAATCGCCGCAGCCATTATCGGACTATTCGGTTTGCTTCGCGGGTCAAAGTGAAATCATGCAGTTTAAAAGCCTCTTGAATAATTGAATTGCTATGCTAAAACTCAGAAAATCCGAAGAACGTGGTTATGCCGATCATGGCTGGCTCAAAAGCTACCACTCGTTTTCATTTGCCAGTTACCACGATCCCCATCATATGGGGTGGGGCAATTTGCGGGTGATTAATGAGGACCGCATTGAGCCGGGAACAGGCTTTGGCAAGCACAGCCACCGCAATATGGAAATCATCAGCTATGTACTTTCCGGCGAGCTTGCGCACCAGGACAGCATGGGCAACATCAAAGGCATTCCGCCCGGCGATGTACAGCGCATGAGTGCGGGCACGGGCGTGACACACAGCGAATTCAATAACGCCAAAGACCAAGTGACCCACTTCCTGCAAATCTGGATCGAGCCGAATGTTCAGGAAATCCCGCCGGGCTACGAGCAAAAGACCATCCCGCTAGCGGAGAAACAGGGGAAATTGCGTTTAGTGGCCTCTCCCACTGGCGAAAATGGCTCGGTCGTCATTCATGCCGATGCAAAGCTCTATGCCGGATTATTGGATGGGAATGAAAATGCCAGCATAAAAATTGACCCGCAGCGCAAGGCCTATGTCCACCTGATTCGCGGAGAGCTGGTGGTCAATGGTCAAGGAATTACCACTGGCGATGCCGTCTTGTTAGCGCAGGAAAACCAAATACAACTTACCCATGCCAAAAAAGCGGAAGTGTTGGTATTTGATCTTGCGCCTTAGCGTTTAAGGGCTCTGCTCACTTACACAGCAATCAGTAAATAAGGCGACAGCAAAAATGGTTTATCATCATCAGTTCCTTCCCCCTTGCAG
>JAUSKS010000190.1 GCA_030646595.1 Gallionellaceae bacterium
TGATCGCCAGCACCAGCAACAACACGGCAAATAATTTGCGCAGCAATTCCACTTTCATATAGTGCGTGGCTTTGGCACCAAGTGGTGCAGTGAGAACGCTGCCAATTGCTACCCACAACAAGGCAGGTAAATAAACAAAGCCCCAGCTAAATGGGGGTAAGGTGTTGGCATTCAAGCCAGTGGCAATATAACCTGCCGTGCCACCCAATGCGACGGGGAAACCGATGGCAGCAGAAGTGCCAATGGCATTGCGTAGCGGGACATTGCACCATACTAAAAAAGGCACCACGACTGTGCCGCCGCCGATGGACACCAGGCTGCTGATCCAGCCAGTAAAGGTGCCAGTGATGGTCATGCCAGCCATGCCGGGCAATAGCCGCGAAGGTTTGGGGCGGATGTCGAGCAGAATTTGAGTGGCAGCAAAAAATACAAACAGTGCGAAAAATATCCCCAGACCGCGCGGTGAGATGGCAGCTGCAAATAGGGTACCCAGTGCAGTGCCAAGCAAAATTCCGGGCGTAATTAAACGTACTACCTGCCAGTTCACCGCACCATGCTGGTGATGTTTGCGCATGCTGGATAGCGAGGTAAACAAAATGGTAGCCATGGCAGTGCCCAGCGCCAGATGCATACTGTGTTCAACAGGAAAATGCTGCAAGTCAAATGAAAGCAGCAGGGCAGGTACCAATAACAAGCCGCCTCCTATGCCGAACATGCCCGCAAATATGCCGACTATTGCGCCCAAGGCCAGATAATAAAGCATCCACTCCACGCTAATCACGCACTAGGTGGGTCAGGATAAATTTCCATTCGGCAGGATCAAGTGGCGTGATGGATAAACGATTACCGCGTTGCAGAGTGCGCATGCGTTCCAGTTGTGGGTGGCGGTACAATTCAGTCAGTGGAATCAACGCTATCTTTTTTACCAGCTGTACATCTACATTGAACCAGCGCGGCGTTTCTGGCGTAGCTTTGGGATCAAAATATTTGCTGTTGCGCTTGAATTGCGTGGCATCGGGATAGGCTGTGCTGGCGACACGGGCTATGCCTGCAATGCCCGGTATCGGGCAGTTGGAGTGATAGAACAACACCCCATCACCAAGCTGCATTTGATCGCGCATAAAATTGCGCGCCTGATAATTACGCACACCGTACCACGCCACACTTTGTTTGGGTAATGCAGCAAGATCATCAATGCTGCAATCACCGGGTTCGGATTTCATTAGCCAATAGCGCATCGCAGCTCCAAAAAGAAATGCGGCTTGCGCCGCATTTCTGCATAAGACCCCCGCCTGTGCCGTTGGCCCAATATCTTGAACCTGGGTTCAAGAGGGCCGCTTGCCAGTTACATCAGGTACGTTCGCATGGAACGCGCACAACAGTAACATCAAGGATCGCGACCTAAGCAAAGCTTATGGGTTCAAAGAATTATGGGCCTGACGAACACCGCAGGGGAAACCTAAAACAACTCATCCTGTTCTGCGAGTGTCGCATCGATGGTTGCCTGCATGGAATCTATTCTACGCTTAAACTCACTCATGTCAAAACCACTGCCAAGGCGCGTGGTTAATAGTTCGTGAGCTATATTCAAGGCTGACATGATGGCGATGCGCTCAGCTGTAGCGACTTTGCCTACATCGCGAATTTCGCGCATTTTTTTATCGAGATAAGCGACCGCATCCAGTAACTCAGCACGTTCATCTTCCGGGCACGCGACCCGAAATTCACGATCGAGAATAGTGACATCCAGCGTTTTAACAGTGTCGTTCATGTCTCTTCCGGTAATTTCGACAGCAACTGTTCCAGGCGTACCCGAGCATCATCGACCTTATCGTGATATTGCCGACCTTGGCTCAATGCCTGGGCCAATTCCTGGCGCAGGCGGTGGTTTTCTGCACGCAGGCGTTGGGTCAATTGCACTAATTGCCCAAGTTTGCTTTCCAAGGTATCTAATTCTACTTGCATGAACCGAACTATAGTTTAAAAAAACCTGACAAGTCAAATGGTAACAATGAATAGTGAAAGTTGTTTGTAGAATTAAATTCTGCCTGCCAGTGGCTGAAGCTTTTCTATGAATCAGTAAAATTACTGCATGCTCAAAGTTTTAGGGTGGAGGAGCTTGCGTAAAACAGGCCTTTAACGGATAATCCCCGCCCTTATAAACGCGCATTGGGCACAGTGCGCCAGTAACTTAAATAGATGTTAAGGAAAATCATGAAAGCCGATATCCATCCGCAATACAACGAAATTTTGGTTAATTGCAGTTGTGGTAATAAATTCACCACCCGGTCTACGCTGAGCAAGCCACTTCATGTTGAAGTCTGCTCGGAGTGCCACCCCTTTTATACCGGCACCCAGAAAATTGTAGATACCGCTGGCCGGGTAGAGAAATTCCGTCAGAAATACAGCAAACCGGGTGCAAAAGCGGCTGCATAATAAATTGAGCATGGCGAACAATCAAAAGGGCAGCGGACGCTGCCTTTTTGTTTTTAAAGAGATGATCCTAGAAACCGCAGTTGACCGCTTGCGATCTTAAGGAGAAGTTGATGGTCATTGACGATCACGGGTATAACAACGCTCACCTGATGGGTGAGTACGCTACGCACCCGATTGCGCCTGTTTTGGCTTGCCCAGCGTTGTTGCTCCTCCTTGCATAGTGCGTGGTTGTTGCCGCTTTAGCGGCTTTACAACCACGGCCTACCCCTTGCGAGTAGAATGACTATGCCGCGTCGTCGCGCCGAACCGGACAAGCCAAAACAGGCACACTCAGGCGCGTCCAACTGCGGTTTCTAGGATGATTCTTCATTCGGCTGGAGTCTGCGCCTATTCAAATCGTGAAATAATTGCATAGCCCATGTTTCCCTATTCTCCGACAGAGCAAGCTATCACCCCTGCAAAAGTCCTGTTTCTGGCACTGTTATGTGCCGTGTGGATAGGCACGGGCCTGATTGGGCATGACCCGTGGAAACCGGACGAAGCTTATAGTTTTGGCCTGGTCTATCACATTCTGCAAAGCGGCGACTGGTTAGTCCCCACTCTGGTGGGCGAGCCCTATATGGACAAGCCACCGTTGTTTTATATAACGGCTGCCCTGTTTGCAAAACTGTTTTCTCCGGTGCTGGCCTTGCATGATGGGGCACGCTTGGCGAGTGGTTTTTATACTGCGCTGACGTTGTTGTTCATCGGGCGAACCGGGCGTGAGCTGTTTGGCAAGGGGCGGGGCTGGCCCGCCACCATCATTCTGATTGGTTGCCTGGGCCTGCTGGTACGTGCTCACCAGCTTATCACTGACCTGGCTTTTCTGACGGCTTGCGCGATGATGCTGTATGGCTTTGCCTTGAGCCTGCGCCGTGCCTTGCCTGCGGGTGTTGTGCTTGGCACAGGCATGGGCATCGGTTTCATGAGCAAGGGGTTTATTTCTCCCGCTTTGTTCTTACTGATAGCCAGCGCATTACTTCTGTTTCGTCCCTGGCGCAGCCGCTCTTTTTTTAACAGCACGGGCCTGGCGCTGTTATTTGCCCTGCCTTGGTTAACTTTATGGCCAGGGTTGTTGTATGAACATTCTCCCGCGCTATTCAAGCAATGGGCATGGACGCTCAACATCAGCCCGTGGCTGGATTATGTGCGCAGCATGCGCGCTGCTGAGCCATTTTATTATTTCAGCATGCTGCCCTGGTTTGCCTGGCCCGCCTGGCCGTTGGCCGCCTGGACTATATGGCATGCACGCAAAAAAATATTGCATGAAGCGGCGTTTCAATTGCCCGTGGTGAGTTTTGTGGTGACACTGCTTACGCTCAGCCTGCTACCGACTGTGAAAGAGGTTTATGCCTTGCCCTTGTTGTTGCCGTTAGCGCTGCTGGCTGCTGCGGCGCTGGGCACTTTGCGCCGGGGCGCGGCCAATGCGCTGGACTGGTTCGGCATTATGACTTTTGGTTTTATAGCTATCCTGATGTGGTGGGGTTGGGCGGGACTGCTGCTGGACAACCGCGCCAAAATTACCCGTTGGCTGAAAGATTATCAACCGGGTTTCGAACCGGCATTCCATGCTCCTTACTTCTGGGTTGCGGTAATCGCTACCGTGCTATGGATGGTGCTGGTATGGCGCGTGGGACGTTCCATGCGCCGTGCCGTGGTTAACTGGGCCAGTGGCGTTATCCTGCTATGGGTGCTGGCCATGACCTTGTGGCTGCCGTGGCTGGACAGCGGCAAGAGTTATCGCACCATGGTGGTTTCCTTAAAAGAAGCGCTACCGAAAAAATATGGTTGCATCGGTGGCGAACGTCTGGGAGATGCGCAACGTGCCATGCTGCAATATTTCGGTGACATCAACACGCGCCGCAATGCCCGTCATGTTTGTGACTGGCTGCTGGTACAGGGAAACCGGGTAGCCAAATCGGTAGAGAACGAAACAGAATGGCAAAAAATCTGGGAAGGCGGACGTACTGGCGATAAACTGGAACGGTATCGCTTGTATCAACGCATTAAACCTGGAAAAAGCAATTAGCCACAGAGAACACAGAGTTCACAGAGACAACACACCGTGTAACGGTTT
>JAUSKS010000192.1 GCA_030646595.1 Gallionellaceae bacterium
CCAGATTTCTTCCAGGTCGGCGTACTCACGTTGCAGTTTTTTGATTTCGTCTTCGATCAAGGCAAACCGTTTTTTGGAAGCCTCGTCTTTTTCCTTTTTCACCGCTTCGCGCTCAATCTTGAGCTGAATCAGGCGACGGTCGAGTTTGTCCATCACTTCCGGCTTGGAATCAATTTCCATACGGACGCGCGCGGCGGCCTCGTCTATCAGATCTATCGCCTTATCCGGCAGAAAGCGGTCGGTAATGTAGCGGTGCGATAATTCCGCAGCGGCGATGATGGACGGGTCGGTGATGTCCACACCATGATGCAACTCGTATCTTTCCTGCAAGCCGCGCAGGATGGCAATAGTCGCTTCCACGCTAGGTTCATCCACTAGCACTTTTTGAAAGCGCCGTTCCAGTGCGGCATCTTTTTCGATGTATTTGCGATATTCGTCCAGCGTGGTCGCGCCCACGCAATGCAGCTCGCCGCGCGCCAGCGCAGGCTTGAGCATGTTGCCAGCATCCATCGAACCTTCGGTTTTGCCCGCGCCGACCAGGGTGTGCAGCTCATCCATGAACACGATGATGCGCCCTTCTTCCTGCGCGATCTCCTTGAGCACGTTTTTTAACCGCTCTTCAAATTCGCCGCGATATTTGGTACCAGCCAGCAATGCCGCCATATCCAGGCTCAACACTTTTTTACCCTTGAGCGATTCCGGCACTTCACCGTTGATGATGCGCTGCGCCAGCCCTTCTACAATCGCGGTCTTGCCCACACCCGGCTCGCCGATCAGTACCGGATTGTTTTTGGTGCGGCGTTGCAACACCTGAATCGCGCGGCGAATCTCGTCATCGCGCCCGATCACCGGGTCGAGCTTGCCCAGACGGGCGCGCTCGGTCAGGTCTACGGTGTATTTTTTCAGGGATTCGCGCTGACCTTCGGATTCGGCGCTGCCCACTGTTTCGCCACCGCGCACCGCGCTGATGGCCTGCTCCAGCGGCGCGCGTGCCACGCCATGTTGTTTGAGCAATCGTCCGGTTTCGCCCCTGTCATCGCAGGCGGCCAGCAAAAACATTTCGCTGGCGATGAATTCATCACCGCGCTTCTGTGCCGCCTTGTCGGTGAGGTTAAGCAGGCTGGACAAATCGCGTCCCACCTGCACTTCGCCACCATGATCTTCCACCTTGGGCAAGCGTTCCACGGCTTCTTGCAGAGCAGGCTTCAACCCGCCGACATTACCCCCGGCGCGCGCCAGCAGCGAAGCAGCGCCACTATCGGCATCGTTGAGCAAGGCCAGCAACAAGTGCTGTGGCTCGATGAGCTGGTTATCCGCACCCACCGCCAAGCTTTGCGCATCGGACAGTGCCTGCTGAAATTTTGTCGTTAATTTATCGAAACGCATGGAAATTCCTTCCAGAAATCAGTATGCTCTATATGGGGAGCTACGGCGGGAAATCAAGTAGTCCATATTACTGACCCTGGCCCGACTGGCCATAGGTTCGTTTCATCAATCAAAACATTACGTAATGTCTATCCAAACTTGGGAAATGTTGAGCTATATCGTCACGGTCGTCGGCTTGCCGCTGGCTATCCTGGTGTTCCTGTATGAACAACGCAAAGAACGCGACAACGAGGACGAGGAAGTGTTCCAGCTGCTTTCCGACAACTATCAGGATTTCCTGAAAGTGACGCTGGCCAATCCTGACCTGCGCTTATTCTCCGCCGAAAAAACGCCCGAGCTTTCCGAAGAACAAGAGGAGCGCATGTTCATTATTTTCAGCATGCTGATCTCGCTGTTTGAACGCGCCTATCTATTGCTATATGAAGACAACATGACGCCCAAAAAACTGCGCCGCTGGCGCTCGTGGGAAGACTATATGAGAGAATGGTGCCAACGCGAAGATTTTCGTGCCGCACTGGATATTCAATTGCATGGCGAAGACCCCGATTTTGTAACTTATCTGCAAACCCTGGCAGCAAACCCTTAAGGAACACATTTAATATGGAAACCATACTGGACGCCATCGGCTCTACTCCCCTCATTCAAATTGACGGCATCTGGGTCAAGCTGGAATTTCTGAATCCATCCGGCTCGATCAAGGCGCGCATTGCCAAATACATGATAGAGCGCGCCGAACGCGAAGGACTGCTCAAGCCCGGCGACACCATTGTCGAAGCAAGCAGCGGCAACACCGGCAATGCCATGAGCATGGTAGCCGCAGTCAAGGGTTACAAAATGCTGGTGTTGATGCCCAACGGCATGAGCCAGGAACGCACCGCAATTTCCCGCGCCTACGGTGCCGAGGTGCGCATCATCGGCGATTTTCATGTCACCGATGCGTTGGCCGAAGTGCGCAAGCTGGGCAAACAGCCCGGTTATTTTGCGCCGCAGCAATTCGATAACGAATGGAATGTGGATGAAAACCGCGAGTGGCTGGCACAGGAGATATTGGCGGAACTGCCCCAGGGCGTATTGCCGGACGCCGTGGTTGGCGGCGTGGGCACCGGTGGAACTATTGTAGGCGTGGGTCAAGCATTCAAGGCAGTGAACTCGAAGTGCAAAGTAGTCGCGCTGGAGCCGAGCGAATCCTGCACCATACTGTGTGGTGAAATCGCCAAGCATTTAATAGAGGGCATCGCCGATGGTTTTGTACCAGGCATTATCGAGCGACATCGTGCGCTGCTGGATGAAATCGTAACGGTTGAATCCGAAGAAGCAGTGCTGGAGATGCGCCGCCTGGCACACGAGCACGGCATTTTTGTCGGGCCATCATCAGGAGCGCATTTGATCGCCGCGCGCAGGTTGCGAGACAAGTACAAGGTCAAAAATGTAGTGACTTTCTTCTGTGACAAGGGAGAGAAGTACATCAATGACTATTGGCTGTAATCGCTGCAGATAGCATGACTATCCAGAACTATCTGGCCCCGCACATCCGCGCCCATGTGTCCGCCGCGTTGGAAGAAGACATCCAGGATGGCGACCTCACCGCGCAACTGATCCCTGAGCGCACACCGGCACATGCCATTATCATCACGCGACAAAATGCAGTGCTGTGTGGCACTGCATGGTTTGATCAGTGTTTTAAATTGCTGGATGCGAGCTGCGCTATCACCTGGTTGGTGCAGGATGGCGACTTAATCAAGGCCGGACAAACGCTGTGCCACATACAGGGAAAAGCACGTGCGCTGCTGACTGCCGAACGCAGCGCGCTGAATTTTTTGCAGATGCTTTCCGCCACCGCCACGTTGACGCGGCAATATGCGGAAGCCGTGACCGGCACCAAAGCAAAAATTATGGACACGCGCAAACCCCGGCCCGGACTGCGCGTGGCGCAAAAATACGCGGTGCATATCGGTGGTGGTTACAATCAGCGGATTGGTTTATTCGACGGCATCCTGATCAAGGAAAACCACATCCTCGCGGCGGGTGGCATCCGCCCTGTTCTGCAACAGGCTACCAAGCTTATATCTGGAGATACCTCTATTCAGATCGAAGTGGAAACGCTGAACCAGTTGCACGAGGCGCTGGATGTTGGTGCCAAGCTGATCCTGCTCGATAATTTTAACCTTGATAATCTGCGCGCCGCAGTGACCTTCACCGCTGGCCGTGCCGAATTGGAAGCCTCTGGCGGCGTTAATCTGGATACGGTGCGCGCCATCGCGCAGACCGGGGTAGATCGCATTTCCATCGGCGCGCTAACAAAAGATGTGCAGGCCATAGACCTGTCCATGCGTTTCGATGCACGAAACGGATAAAAAAGTTAAAATACCGGATTGAACAATCATAAACTTACCAAGGAAACCAGTATGGCCATCAAATCATTTCATCCCCCGCAACGTATCCTGATGGGCCCCGGCCCGTCCGATGTCAGCCCGCGTGTGCTCGAAGCCATGTCGCGCCCCACCCTCGGCCATCTCGACCCGGTGTTCGTGAACATGATGGACGAGATGAAAGAGTTGTTGAAATATGCTTTCCAGACCAAGAATGATTTGACCATGCCCGTCTCCGCACCTGGCTCGGCCGGTATGGAAACCTGCTTTGTCAATCTGGTTGAACCGGGCGACAAGGTCATCATCTGCCAGAACGGCGTGTTTGGCGGACGCATGAAAGAAAACGTCGAGCGTTGCGGCGGCGTGGCCGTGATGGTGCAGGATGATTGGGGTCGTGCGGTTGATCCGCAAAAACTGGAAGATGCGCTCAAAGCCAATCCCGATACCAAGGTGGTTGCCTTTGTGCATGCGGAAACTTCCACCGGCGCCTTGTCGGATGCCAAGACGCTGGTGGCGCTGGCACACAAGCATAACTGTCTCACCATTGTAGATGCAGTCACTTCGCTGGCCGGGGTCGCGCTCAAGGTGGATGAATGGGAAATAGACGCTATTTATTCCGGCACACAAAAATGCCTATCCTGCACACCGGGCTTGTCGCCAGTCAGCTTCAGCGCGCGCGCCGTGGAAAAAATCAAGAACAGAAAATCAAAAGTGCAAAGCTGGTTCATGGACTTGAATCTGGTCATGGGCTACTGGGGCGGCGCAACCAAGCGCGCCTACCACCACACCGCGCCGATCAACTCGCTGTATGGTCTGCATGAGTCACTGGTTATCTTGCAGGAAGAAACCCTGGAAAAATCCTGGGCGCGCCATATGAAAAACCACCTGGCACTACGCGCCGGACTGGAAGCGATGGGCTTGAAATTCGTGGTGCCGGAAAGCGAACGCCTGCCGCAACTGAATGCGATCTCCGTGCCGGAAGGTGTGGATGAAGCAGCCGTGCGCAACATCCTGTTGTCCGACTATCAACTGGAAATCGGCGCAGGATTAGGTGCAATGGCCGGTAAGGTATGGCGTATTGGCTTGATGGGCCATGCCAGCAACCCGCGTAACGTGCTGGTGTGTTTGGGCGCACTGGATGATGCGCTGAGCCGCATCAAGGCACCGATCAAGCGCGGCGTTGCGGTGGAAGCGGCACGCATCAAGCTGGCCTGATTTGGAGTGCGGCGGCATGACGCCGCTTTTATAAAAGCGCAGACGTGTCTGCGCAAAAACAAAGCGGCGACACGTCGCCGCACTCCATACCTAAAAATCGTCCGCTACTTTCAGCTTGTCCGTCTTAAAACCATATACGGTCGAGACAAAAGCGGGCGATGCGTTCTGCTCAAACCACGCCGCCGAACACCAACGGTAATCTGCGGCAACCTCTACCAAGCCGTGATGAGCCGGATTATGGTGCACATAATTCAACCGTGCCAAGTATGAGTGTTCAAAAGTGATCAAACTATCCCAATACTGAAACCACACCTTCCGCCCCGGCTGTTCATCCCATCTATTCAGTTGTTTTGCAGTAATCATATGCAGTTTGCTAATGAGCCTGCGCAAGGTGCCCGAATCCTCTGGAGAAGCAGCAATAAAATGATAATGGTTCGTCAACACCGCCCAAGCCTGCAAACTCCAGCTAAATTCTGCTGCACAGGCAAACAAGGTTTCAAGAAAATAATCGCGCCGTTGCGGCGAATCAAGATGTGGTAGTTTCTGATAAGTCCCTGCCGTTACCATGTAAATTCCTGGTTCAAATAACCAATGAGCAGGCGCATGTGGCCATTTGGAGTGCGGCGACGTGTCGCCGCTTTGCTTTTGCGCAGACATGTCTGCGCTTTTATAAAGCGGCGTCATGCCGCCGCACTCCAAATCCGCACTCCATAGCGATGTATCCCTTTAGCTTGGCCACATCCGCATCCATCACCTCGACCCGTTGCGGCAAGTCTTCGATGCCTTGCATTGCCGCAGGCCGCTCTGGCTTGCGTCCCAAGGCTTCCACTATGGTTTCTTCAAACTTGGCGGGCAGCGCGGTTTCCAGGCAGATCAGCGGCAGATTGGGGCGGCGCTGCTCCAGACCAACCTTGATACCATCAGCAGTATGCGTATCCACCATCACGCCATATTTTTGCCATAGTTTGCGTATGGTTTGCAAACGGTCGGCATGTGTGCTTTTGCCGGAAACGAAACCAAATTTTGTCAGTGCTAACCAGTAAGGTGTGTCCGCAATATCAAACGCGCCGCCTGTTTCTACGCTATTCCAAAACTCGCGTACCTTCGCGCCATCACGTCCGACCAAATCAAATACGAAGCGCTCAAAGTTAGAGGCTTTGGAAATATCCATCGAAGGACTACTGGTTTCATAAGTGCGCGCCGTCGTACGCGGGCGATAGGCACCAGTTCGAAAAAATTCGTCCAGCACATCGTTCTCATTGGTGGCGAGGATCAACTGGGCGATGGGCAGCCCCATCATGCGCGCGATATGGCCAGCACAAATATTGCCAAAATTGCCAGATGGGACTGAGAAAGCAACCTGCTCATCATTTGATTTGGTCGCAGCGAAATAGCCTTTGAAGTAGTAAATAACTTGCGCCGATACGCGCGCCCAATTGATAGAGTTGACCGTGCCAATTTCATATTTAGCCTTGAACGCGTGATCGTTGGATACCGCCTTGACCATGTCCTGCGCGTCGTCAAACATGCCGTTGATGGCGATGTTGAAAATATTGGGGTCTTGTAGGGAGTACATTTGTGCGCGCTGAAAGCTCGACATCTTGCCATTAGGAGACAACATGAATACGCGAATACCGCGCTTGCCGCGCATGGCATATTCGGCGGCAGAACCGGTATCGCCGGAAGTTGCGCCGAGTATGTTCAGTTCCTCATGTTGCTTGGAGAGTGCGTACTCAAACAGATTGCCGAGCAACTGCATGGCCATATCTTTAAATGCCAGCGTCGGGCCATTGGATAACTCCAGAATATGTACACCCGGTTCCAGTGTGTGCAACGGGGTAATTTGCGTGGTCTCGCTATCAGCACGGCCATTACAGTACACCTTGGCGGTGTAGGTTTTATTGACAATGGCCTTGAGGTCGGCAGCAGGAATATCCGTGGCGAATTTTGACAGCACGGCAAACGCGAGATCAGCGTAAGACAAGGTGCGCCACACATCCAGCTCAGCGCGCGTGATCAGCGGATATTTTTCCGGCAGGTAAAGTCCGCCATCGGGAGCAAGACCGCCCAACAGGATTTCAGTGAAACTTTTCGCGGGCGCATTGCCGCGGGTGGAGATGTATTTCATTATTCCCTGCTTTTAAATTACGAGAAACGTGGTGCGATTCTGCGCTCCCTCATCCCCAACCCTTCCCCCGGTGGGTGAAGGGAGAAAGCCCTCTCCCTGGGGGAGTGGTTTGGGTGAGGGAGCGCCTGCTAGATAAACTATAAAGTAAAGTTATTTACCCAACTCTTCCATCCGTATGCGCGTCACCATGCCTACTACTATAGTTAATTTTTCCAGCTTGGCGATGGCTGCATTGATATGCTTCTCGCGTACTCTGTGGGTTAGCAGTATCAAATCCGCTTCGTCTTCGCCCTCACCCGGTTCTTTCTGAATGACGGCATCTATCGAAATTTTTTCATCGGCCAGCACACGCATGATGTCGGCCAACACACCCGGCTCATCCTGCACGCGCAGGCGCAAATAAAAACTGGTCTGCACTTCTTCGATAGGCAGGATGGGCAAATCGGCCAGACGATCCGGCTGGAAAGCCAGATGCGGCACACGATGTTCCGGGTCGGCTGTGTGCATGCGCGTCACGTCCACCAGGTCGGCGATCACTGCGCTGGCAGTCGGCTCGGCACCCGCGCCTTTGCCGTAATACAGCGTGGCACCGACCGCATCGCCCTGCACCACCACCGCATTCATTGCGCC
Source organism: Gallionellaceae bacterium (assembly GCA_030646595.1). Lineage (GTDB taxonomy): Bacteria > Pseudomonadota > Gammaproteobacteria > Burkholderiales > Gallionellaceae > Nitrotoga. The sequence continues at coordinate 7,729 of JAUSKS010000192.1, forward strand.
TTCGACATTGGCGATCAGACGCTTGGCCGGTATCAGTGTGGGGTGTACGCGTAATTCGATGCCGGCTGTTGTGCGTTTGGTAATGCCCAATAATTTGATGCGATAGCCCAGTTGCTCGGCATATTTAATATCGGTTGCCGCCAGCTTGGTTATGCCCTCGATATAAGCTTTATCGAACTGCATCGGGACACCGAATGCCAACGCAGAAAGTATGGTGATCTTGTGCGCCGCATCTACGCCTTCAATATCGAAAGTAGGATCGGCCTCGGCATAGCCCAGGCGCTGCGCCTCTTTCAGCACAGCATCAAAACTCAAGCCTTTGTCGCGCATTTCGGACAGGATGAAATTAGTGGTGCCGTTGATAATGCCGGCGATCCACTCGATGCGGTTTGCACTCAGGCCTTCACGCACTGCCTTGATGATGGGAATGCCACCGGCCACGGCAGCTTCAAAGCCGATCATCACGCCCTTGGCCTGCGCGGCGGCAAAAATCTCATTGCCGTGCGTGGCCAGCAGCGCCTTGTTGGCGGTGACCACATGCTTGCCGTTGGCGATGGCCTTGAGCACCAGTTCCTTGGCTACTCCATAGCCACCGATCAATTCGATCACGATATCCACTTCCGGGTCACTGACTACAGAAAAAGCATCGTCAGTAATGCGACAAGTATCGTGGGTTAATTCTTTGGCGCGCGCTGTATCCTTGTCCGCTACCACTGTGATGCGTATGGAGCGTCCGGCGCGTCTGGCAATTTCTTCAGCGTTACGCTGCAATACAGTGAAGGTGCCGCCACCTACCGTGCCTATACCAAGCAGGCCTACATTAATTGGTTTCATTTTATTCCTAGTTGTAGGGTGGGCACGGCTTGTGCCCACCGTTTTTCCGCGTGGGCACAAGTCGTGCCCACCCTACTTGCTAATTCGTGCCATGCTTCTTGCGATAAACTTCCAGAAAACGTGCAATGCGCGCGATGGCTTCGGTCATGTCGTCCGCATTGGGCAGGAACACCACGCGGAAATGATCGGGATGCGGCCAGTTAAAGCCGCTGCCCTGCACCACCAGCACCTTCTCGGTTTCGAGTAACTCCAGTATGAATTGCTGGTCATCTTTGATCGGATAAATTTTCGGATCCAGACGGGGAAATAAATACAATGCCGCTTTCGGTTTAACACAACTCACGCCGGGAATGGCTGTGAGCAGCTGGTAAGCCAGATCACGTTGCTTGCACAAGCGCCCGCCGGGTGCCACCAGATCGTTGATGCTCTGATAACCGCCCAGCGCAGTCTGCACCGCGAATTGTCCGGGAACGTTGGCGCACAGCCGCATCGAAGCCAATATGGTCAGGCCGTCTATATAATCCTGCGCATGTTTCTTTTCACCCGACACCACCATCCATCCGGCGCGATAACCGCAGGCACGATAATTTTTAGACAAGCCATTCAGTGTAACGAACAATACATCATCCGCCAGCGAAGCAATGGAAGTGTGCGTAGCACCGTCGTACAACATCTTGTCGTAAATTTCGTCGGCAAAAATAATCAATTGATGCTGGCGGGCAATGGCCACCACTTCACGCAGTAACTCATCTGAATACAGCGCACCCGTTGGATTATTCGGATTGATGATGACGATGGCGCGCGTGTTGGATGTGATCTTGCTGCGCATATCGGCCAGATTCGGCATCCAGCCGTTGTTTTCATCGCACAGATAATGGCGCGGTGTGCCACCAGCCAGGGTAACCGCTGCCGTCCATAGTGGATAATCGGGCGTGGGGATCAGTACTTCATCGCCAGTGTTAAGCAAACCCTGCATGGCCAGCACGATCAGCTCTGACGCGCCATTACCCATGTATATATCTTCCAGCCCGACACCCAAGATTTTTCTGGACTGGCAGTAATGCATGATGGCCTTGCGCGCTGCGAACAGTCCCTTGGAATCAGAATAGCCGGAAGCATTCGGCAAATTGAGGATCACATCCTGCTGAATTTCTTCTGGTGCCTCAAAACCGAAAGGTGCCAGATTGCCGATGTTCAACTTGATGATGCGCTGGCCTTCCTCCTCCATCTGCTTGGCGCGTTCCATCACTGGGCCGCGTATGTCGTAGCACACATTGGACAGCTTGGTCGATTTTAATATGGGTTTCATGGTTCACCTGAGTGGGCATGATTCATCGTAATCCCGCATGATAGAACCTGCCCAAAATATAAGGGTGGGATTTTAACCTGCCCGGACTCATAGCAGCAAATCTACCCTCACATGCCAATCTATAAATGGCTGTCCTGTTTACACAAAAAGCTATCCACTCTGGGTTTGCTGGTTTAATATCCCGCTGCGACAAGATTACAGGAGCGACAATTTTATGTTCACCTCAAGATTTGATCACAGTAAATTCATCATTGTGATTTTTCTTGCTTTGACCGCGCAGCATGTTTGCGCTGAATCAGTTGATCTGACTGACCTGAGTCTGGAGCAGCTACTGACCGTCGAAGTATCCTCGGCATCCAAATACTCGCAGCGTTCTGGCGATGCCCCTTCTGCTGTTCAGATTATCAGCCGTGAAAATATTCAACTGCACGGTTGGCGTACACTCAGCGAAGCCTTGGTCAGCCTGCCTGGTATCTATATCAACAATGATCGTGTTTATGACTTTCTAGGTGCGCGCGGCTTTCAAATCCCAGGGGACTACAACACCCGTTTTTTGTTGCTGATTGATGGCCAGCGCAATAATGACAACATCTATCAGCAAGCTGTAATCGGTACGGAAGGCTGGCTGGATATGGCTATGGTGGAACGCATCGAATATATCCCCGGCCCCGGTTCAGCCATCTATGGCTCGAATGCAATGTTCGGAGTGATCAACGTGATCACGCGTAGTGCGGACAAAAAATCTGCACAAAGCCAGGTTGGTGTCTATACCTCAAAGCTCGGACTCACTGGGGTGAATGCCATGACCAGCCAAACCCTGGCGAGTAATAACACGGGATTGGTGCTGCAATATTCTGGCGAGCACCAGACTGGTCACGACCGCACCTATGCTGATCCGGCTGGCCAACTGTATCGTGCGGATAACACACTCGCCACCGATGGCGTAGCGCATGGTCTGGATAGTGGCAATAATCACCACTTGTCAGTGCGCGTGGATCATCAGGAATGGAGCTTCAAGTTAATCAACCACGAACGCACTGTCATTCCCTCTTCTGCGCCCTATTTGACGGTGTTCGACGACCCATCCATGCAAGTCCATGACGGCGGCACCCAGCTCACCGCATCGGTGCAACATGAACTCTCTTCCAGCAGCAGCCTGTTCGCCCGCCTGGGTTACACGGATTGGCATTACCGCGCCACCTATCCTTATCTGGATACTATTGCAGGCTACTACCACAACTACGACGACTCTCAAGGCCGGACTCTGGACGGCGAATTCCGTTATCAATTACACAGCGGCGATCATCATCTGTTGACCGGGATGGAATTCTCGCGTGACCTGTTGGCCCGACAACGCAATTTCAATTCCATGCCCATCTCTGGCACGGCTGATGTGAACATTAATCCACTGGTGAATCGCACGGGGTTATTCATACAGGATGAGTGGCGGCTGGCCAATACCTGGCTGCTCAGCCTTGGCCTGCGCCAGGATAATGCTACAGCCAGCAACTCCAGCCACAGCCCGCGCCTGGGGGTGATCTGGCAACCCAATGCCGCGTGGACAGCAAAACTATTGGCTGGGCGAGCTTATCGTTCTCCCAATGCCTATGAAAGCCAGTTCGGTAATGGGCTGAACTATTTAAGCAACCCCAGCTTGCAGCCAGAAACCATACGCACCACCGAAGGTGTACTGGAATGGCTGAGCCAGGAACAGATGCGCTGGCAACTTTCCTTATATGATAATCAGCTCAACAATTTGATTAAACAAGTAGACACAGGTGGTAGCGTATTGCAATTTCAAAATAGCGGATGGGTACGCGTAAGAGGGGCGGAATTAGGCGTGGAAAAAATCTCGGCTGCCAACTTAAAAGTGCGGGCCAGCCTCTCTGTCAATCATGCCACCAATGCCGCTGGCACTACACAAGACAACAGCCCGCGCTGGATAGGCAAGGCTTCTGCCAGCACCCCGGTAGGGGATCATGCTGCCTATCTGGCAGCTGAAGTCCAGATAATCAGTAGTCGCACATATACCTGGGGTGGCGCACCTTATCGCGTGGGCAGCGAAGTGCTGGCAAATACCACGTTGACCTTTCCCAACCTGGGTGCCAGGGGATGGCAGGCACAACTACGCATTACTAATTTGTTTGATCGCAATGTGCAGCATCCTGCGTCGGATGAAATGCCCACGCCCACCGTTCCACAGAATAGGCGCAATGTGATGGCTCAACTGGATTATGCATTTTAATCTGCGCCTGATTGCGCTGCTGCTCGCCTGCTGCATGCTGCGGCCTGCACTTGCGGCAGACACTATCGTAGCGGACGAAAGTACAGTGGAAGCAGCTTTTCTGTACAACTTTGCGCTGTTCACGGAATGGCCTGATCTGCCTGCTAATGAATTCATGATTTGCGTACTGGGAAGTGAGCCCGTTTTGGCAGCACTTG
>JAUSKS010000212.1 GCA_030646595.1 Gallionellaceae bacterium
ATGTTTATTCCACAGCCGACACAGTTAATGAAAATGCCGATGAGGGCACGGATTCTGTAGACTGGAAAGGCATAGGAGACTATACGCTTGCCGCTGCCAATGTTGAGAACCTTACAGTGCATACCAGTAAGGGGGGAACTGGCAATGCTTTGAATAACTTCATTTCGGCCACCGATACTAACTCTGCTGCTTATTCCAACACGCTCTATGGGATGGGTGGAGATGATACGCTCGACGGAGGATTAGGCGTCGATACCTTGATAGGTGGAACCGGCAATGATATTTGCATTGTCGACAATGTCGGCGATGTTGTAACAGAAAACCTCAATGAAGGAACTGATACCGTTCAAAGTTCAGTTACCTATACCTTGAGCAGCAATGTAGAAAACCTCACCCTCACGGGGACCAGTGCCATCAACGGCACCGGCAACACCCTCGACAACGTCCTGATAGGCAACAGCGCCATCAACACCCTCACCGGTGGTTCAGGCAACGACCTGCTCAATGGCGGGTCAGCCAACGACCTCCTCAATGGGGATGCGGGTAACGACATACTCGAGGGTGCGAGTGGCAACGATACCCTGAGCGACAGCGCTGGCAACAACCTGTTCAACGGCGGCATTGGCACCGACACCTTAACCGGCAACACTGGCAACGAATTATTTATCGGCGGCACCGGCAACGACACGATTACCACCAACACCGGCGCCGACATCCTCGCCTTCAACAAAGGCGACGGACAAGACACCCTCGTCGCCAGCACCGGAGCCGACAACACCCTCTCGCTGGGCGGCGGCATCCACTATGCTGACCTAACTTTGAGCAAATCCGGCACCAACCTCATTCTGGCCACTGGCAATGGCGACCAGATTACCCTGCAAGACTGGTACAGCAGCACCAGCAACCACAGCGTCATCAACCTGCAAGTCGTGCTCGACAACATGACCTACAACCCCGCCTCAACCGACATCCTGCTCAACCAACAAGTGCAAAAATTCGGCTTCGCTGGACTGGTCAGCGACTTCGACGCAGCCCTGGTGGCCAACCCCAGCATGACCTCATGGAGCATGACCAACGACCTGTTGACCCGGCACCTATCCGGCAGCGACACTGAAGCCTTGGGCGGCGACTTGGCTTATCAGTACAACCTCAACGGCACCTTGGCCGGCATAGGACTGACTTCCGCGCAGACGGCGCTGAATGATGCTAACTTCGGTACCTCACCGCAGATGTTGCATTCCTTGGCGAGTTTGCAGACGGGGACGGCAAGGTTGGGGTAAGCCAAAGAGGATCGCGGGCAAAATGCCCGCGATCCCATTACTGCCACGCTGAGACCCGCCCTGCATAATGGATGATTGACGCGGCCTGCCATTCTGTTTAAACTCATGTCTATACTTATTACTTTGGGGCAGATTATGACTGAAGCGGTTCTCGATATTAAGCAGTGGGGTAATAATCTGGGTGTTCGCTTGCCTGTGGCGGTTGCTCGGGCAGCACATCTGCACGTTGATCAGCGGGTTCGCGTTGCTGTGAAGGGCGGGCAGGTCATTATTACTCCGGTTACTGATGTTCCACTTACCTTGGCGCAACGATTGGCGAATTTTGATCCGGTGCGGCATGGCGGTGAAGTTATAGCTAGTCAGGCGGTGGGTGTCGAACGGTGGTAGCGATTAAACCCGCTACCCCGCGAAAGCGTAATACCTGGGTGCCGGATCGCCAAGACATTATCTGGATAGATTGCAATCCGCAAGTCGGTCAGGAGATGCGAGATGTCCATCCCTTCTTGGTACTTTCCCCACGCATTTTCAATGTAAAAACTTCGTTGGTCATCGGTCTGCCCATGACTACAGCCGAATACAACTCAGACAATCCCTTTGCTGTGGCTGTCGGAAAAGCTGCTTCAGCTCGCAAAGCAGGGCAGGTCAGCTATGTGCTTTGCCACCAGCCCAAGTCCTTTGATTGGCGTTTGCGCCGTGCTAAAGCTCACCCATTGGGTGCATTGTCCAATGCGCTATTTGTGCAAGTATGTGAGCGGCTCAATCAGATCATCAGTTTGGCCTGATCGAAAAAATGAAAGCAGGCTAAGAGCTTGTCCGTTAATAATTTAGCCTTGCGCCGGGGGCGATTTGAGATGCAGCCCGCGAAGCAAGACGTGCGGTTGTGTCGTTCACAACAAGACGGGCGCGGACACGTTACCGCGCAGCCGCCCGTTTGCGGGAAGCGCCCGCCAGACCTGCTCCCGCAAGCGGCCGCTACGCGGTAACGTGTCGCAGGTCTGCTGGCGACAAAGGGGGGCGCTCAAATCGCCCCCGGCCCGGAGGGTTATCGCCCCAAAGCGCGTCTGCGGTGTTACGATCCTTGCCCAATGAACGACATTGGGCGGCGGCTCGTGCCTTGCAGCCATCGCTTTGGGGCGATAACGCAAGGCTAAATTATTAACGGACAAGCTCTAAGTTAATCAATGACAGAAAAATGGCACGACAAACTTCAGGCGGATGCTTACGACTTTGCGCCGGACATTCTGCGTTTGCAACATCAACCCCCCTCTCCTTTGCCACGAGCAATATTGTGGAGCTTGTTGGCGCTGCTGGTTTGCCTGCTGTTATGGGCAATCTTCGGCAAGCTGGATATTGTCGCGGTTGCGCAAGGCAAGCTGGTACCACAAAGCTCGCTTAAAATCGTGCAGCCAGCCGAGGCCGGCATTGTCAAGGAAATACTGGTTGGCGAAGGGGATGAGGTGCATGTCGGGCAAGTGCTGGCGCGCATGGATGCTGCGTTTTCTGATGCGGATGGCCGCACCCTGGAGAACGAGCTGCATCTTAAAAGCCTGCAATTGCGCCGCATAGATGCAGAGCTTGCTGGAGGAACACTTAAGCGCTCAAAAGATGATCTGCCGGAATTATTTACTCAGGTGAATGCGCAGTATCATGCTCGCCGCCAGGCCTATACCGATGAATTGGGTACTGCGCGTGCGCAGCATGATAAGGCAGAACAAGACTTGCAAAGTGCGCTGGAGATTGAATCCAAGCTCAAGCAGACAGTGCCGCTGTATCGTGAACAGGACGAAGCATTTCAGAAGCTGGTGAAAGGTGGTTTTGTTTCCAAGCTGATGGCTAACGAAAAATCCCGTGATCATATCGAAAAAGAGCAGGAGCTACGCGCGCAAAATTTCGCTGTGCAGAGTTTGCGCTCTTCCGTGCGGCAATCGGAACAACAGATTGCGCAAATTACTTCTACTTATCGACAAGAATTACAGAACGAACGGGTGCAAGCCGAAGGCGAGCATCACAAGCTGCAACAGGAAAGCGGCAAACAGACGCATCGTAATGAGTTGCTGGAACTCAAGGCAACACAGGATGGCTACGTCAAGGACATCTCCACACACACTCCTGGTACGGTCGTTTCGCCGGGGACCATACTGATGACGGTAGTGCCGAAGAATGATCCGATCGAGGCCGAGGTGTGGATTACCCATCTGGACGCCGGTTTTGTTAGCCCTGGGCAGCATGCGCGGGTCAAACTGGCGGCTTATCCGTTTCAAAAATACGGCATGGTGGAAGGCGAAGTCAGTCAGGTGAGTCCCGATGCCACTGAACCGGATAAAGCGCAAAACGAGACGCCGGGCTATCGTGCCACGATTCGTCTGCCAAAACCTTTTCTGGAAAACGCTGGCAAACGCTACACGCTTACGCCTGGAATGCAGGTGACCGCTGAAATTATTCTGGGTCGGCGCAGTGTGCTGGAATATCTGATTTCGCCGGTGCAAAAAACGGTATTTGAGGCAGGGCAAGAACGATGAGAGACGCACTGCACCGTATCATTGACGGCAAGAAAAAACTGCTGCCGATCAGCACCGAAACTTTTGTCTGGGCACTGCAATGTGCTTGCCAGGTGCATCACGTACCGTTTGCCGCAGAGATGGCTTTACGCCAATTTCCACCGCCGTACAATTCGGCCACTTTGCAACATGCCATGCATCAGATGGGATTCAAGGGACGCTGGCGCAAGGTACAGGAAGCGGACTTTGAGCATCTCACCTTTCCTTGTTTTGCAGCGATGAATCCAGTCATGGATCAAAAACAGGAAGCGGAAAAAATAGAAATGCCGCACGGCCTGGCCTTACTGGCCAAGCTGGAAGACGGAAAAGTGCTGTTGTTCGAACCGGGCAACCAGCAACCACAACATATACCGCTTGCTGAATTCACCGCACGTTGTGCCGGACATGTGCTGCAATTTGCCGCACCTAAAGGTAAGGGTATAGATGAGGAAGATAAGGAGTTCGGCTTCCGCTGGTTTGTGCCGGAGCTGCTCAAGCACAAGAAGATGTGGCGCGATGTACTGTTGGCCTCCCTGGCATTGCAACTGATGGGCTTGGCCACACCGCTGTTTACCCAGATCATGATAGACAAAGTAATTGTCCATCACGCAGTGAGCACACTTATGGTGATTGCTTTTGGCATGTTCATCTTCATGGTGTTCAACTCGGTAATGAGTTGGGTGCGGCAATATCTGGTGACGCACACCGGCAATCGTATTGACTCGGTGCTGGGGGCGCAGGTGTTCGCGCACTTGTTCAGGCTGCCGCTGCGTTACTTTGAGCATCGCTCCACCGGCACACTGGTGGCACGTTTGCATGGCATTGAAAGCATCCGCGAATTTTTGAGCGGGGCGGCAGTTACATTGATATTGGACGTGCCGTTTTTAGTAATCTTTTTAGCGATCATGTTTTACTACAGTTGGATGTTGACTTTGGTGGCATTGGTCATATTGCTTTTAATCACCTTGTTGAGCTTGCTCATCACACCTGTGCTGCGCAAACGGCTGAATCACCAGTTTCTGCTCGGTGCGCGCAATCAGGCGTTTGTTACGGAATACATATCCGGCATGGAGACGGTTAAATCGCTGCAAATGGAACCGCGTGTCGTATCGCGCTATGGCGAATATCTGGCCAGCTACCTGGAGGCGGGCTTTAATTCGCGGCAGTTGTCCAACAGCTACAATGTTGCTGCCAATATGCTGGAGCAGTTGATGACTTTGGTGATTCTGTGCTTGGGGGCATGGCTGGTGATGACTACACAGAATTTCACCATCGGCATGCTGGTCGCTTTTCAGATGTTCGCCGGACGGCTGTCGCAACCGGTGTTGCGCATGGTGGGTTTGTGGCAGGAATTTCAGCAGGCCAGCATCGCCGTTAAGCGCCTGGGCGATGTCATGCATGCTCCTGCGGAACCCTATTCGCTGCTACCAGCGCGAGAAAGCAGCGGTCACGGCAAAATAGAAATCCGCAATCTCAGTTTCCGCTATGCCGACAATCTTCCCTATCTGTACCAGAACTTCAACATGAAAATTACACCGGGGCAATGTCTTGCGTTGATGGGCCCATCCGGTTGCGGGAAAAGTACGCTGGCTAAATTGTTGCAAGGTTTCTACTTGCCCAGCGAAGGCGGCATTCATATTGATGACCGCGATATCCGCAATTTCTCTGCCAACGAACTGCGCCATCACTACGGCGTAGTGCCGCAGGAAACCATTTTATTTTCTGGTGCACTGTACGAGAATCTAACACTGGCCAATCCACACGCTACTTTTGAACAGGTGGTGCAAGCCTGTAAATTGGCGGAAATACACGATACTATCGAAAAGCTGCCGGAAGGCTATCAAACGCAGATTGGTGAACGTGGTATCGGGTTGTCAGGTGGGCAGAAGCAGCGGGTAGCAATTGCGCGTGCCCTGCTCAAGCGTCCGAAAATTCTGATCTTCGACGAGGCCACCAGCAGCCTGGATGCTGCTACTGCGGAACACTTTGCGGCTACAGTCAATCAACTGAAAGGCAAGGTCACCATGTTGTTCATCACCCATCAACTACCGGATGCATTGAAGGTGGATGAGGTGGTGCGGTTGGCGAAATAAGCTTGCAGGTGACTATGCACCACATTATAGCTACGGCACTTTTGATAGTCGGTCTTTCAGCATGTAGTGAATGGGGAGGCGGCGCGGCTCCACCCTCTCCAACTTACAGTATTTCTGGCACCGTGAGCGGAGCGGTTACTTCCGGCGTAACCATTACTTTAAGTGGCTCTTCTTCGGCCACGGTTACGACAGAGGTGAGTGGGATTTATACGTTTTCTGGCTTGGTAAATGGGGCATATGCAGTTACTCCGTCTCTGTCAGCTTATACATTTACTCCGACCAGCACTGCTGTCACCGTTAGTGGCGTAAATGTAACAAACACTGATTTTACAGCTACATTTTCTCCGGCATTTACCATTGCATCGCTCACGGATCCGATCGCAACCCAACAATGGCATCTCAAGAACACCGGGCAAAATGCCTATGCTGATTATTCGGGCACTGCCGGGATGGATATTAATATTGAACCGGTCTACAGCAATTGGGGTACTGTCGGTAGCGGCGTGACGGTGGCAGTGGTAGATACAGGGCTGGAAATCGCGCATGAAGATCTCTCGGCTAATGTGGTAACTAACGGCTCCTGGAATTTCAATAACGGCACCACCGATCCTGCTAATACTGATACCACAGGTGACCATGGCACTAGCGTGAGTGGTCTGATTGCCATGGCCCGCAACACAGTAGGAGGCGTAGGAGTGGCGTCATCTGCTTCGCTCAAGGGTTTCAACTTCCTGTCATCCTCGCAAACATATGCCAACATGATTGCCTCGCTCGGTGGCTCGACAGCGAGTCCAAATAGTAGCGATGTCGCTGTTTTCAACCAGAGTTATGGCACAGGCAATACAACCGACTTCCTGATTGATCCTACCGTTGAAGCCCAGTATGCCTCTGGTACCAGCATACTGCGCGGCGGCAAAGGAGCGCTTTATGTCAAGGCTGCGGGCAATGGATTTGCCGGGTTTGGGATTGCCTCCTGCAGTAGGGCTGCTGCAATTGGTGTATCTTGCCAGAATGCAAATTTCGATCCCTGGAATACTATTCCTTACAACATCGTGGTCGGTGCCACCAATGCCACAGGAATTAAATCCAGCTATTCCACTGCTGGTTCGGCGCTGTGGGTAAGCGCACCAGGTGGAGAGTACGGTGCCAACGCAGCCGCAATTGGCAGCGGCTATATTACAGATGCTTATCGGCCCGCTATGGTCACCACTGACCAGTCGACTTGCAGCACAGGTTATGCGCAGACAGCCGTTGTGTCTGCCAGTGGTGTGCCCACAGTCTATAGTGTGTTCGACGGCAATCAGGGGGGCGTGGGTGTGATGCCTGCCGCACCCAACGCTAGTTGCAACTATACCAATAGTTTTAATGGCACCTCCTCTGCTACGCCTGTTACATCAGGCGTGATTGCACTGATCCTGGAGGCTGGCCCTACCCTGAGCTGGCGCGATGTGAAACATATCCTGGCCGCTACTTCACGCCAGCTTGATGCTGCCATCGCGTCTGTCTCTGTCGCGCTTGGAGATGGCAGCTACACGGCGGAGCAGGGGTGGGTGACCAATGCGGCGGGGTATAAATTTCATAACTGGTATGGTTTCGGCATGGTAGATGCCTATGCTGCGGTAGGAATGGCCAGAAGCTATGCCACCAATCTTGGCACTTTCACCAATACTGGTTGGGTCAGCAGCGGAACCATCAATCTGGCCATTCCCGATAACAGTATCGCAGGTACATCAGGCGCGGGCAGCACACTGGCTGTTCCTGCTATCACCATTGAAGCTGTGCAGATTAAAGTTTCGGTTACTCACCCGCATACGGGTGATCTGGGCATAGAATTAACTTCGCCTTCCGGTACCAAAAGCATATTGAAAAATATTCGGGACGGCTTTAGTACCAATGCCAATCTTGCCGGCATGGTGCTGGAAAGCAATGCCTTTTACGGCGAGCCGGGTGCAGGTGCCTGGACGATCAAGGTCATTGATGGCAACGCTGCTAACACTGGCACGCTGACCAATTGGCAAATTCGCATCTACGGTCACTGATGGTTGAGACCTTACAGGAACTAAAATGAATATTCAGTTAATCATCCTGCTGTTTGCTTTTGTTGCCATGCCGGGCATGGCGGCCAGCCCTGTACATCATTCTGAGCTCAAAGCTGTAGACCGTACTGACGTGCTGCAAAAACTGCAACGTGGTTCATCCTTTACCCATCAAAACCAGACTTATCAATATCTGCCGGAAGTGCGAGCAGTACGCCTTAAGTCCGGCAGCGAATCATTGCCACAAGCCTTGCAGCGAGCCGGGGTAGCTGCTGATCAGATTATCGAAACCAAAGGCCAGTATGCGCTTTATCGTGGAACACAGCGCGCTACAGCGCAGACGGAGCAAAATGAAGGTCATGCAAACTATCCTGCTGTACTGAATGTTCGCACCCAGGTGATCGGTATTTTGCCGGGGACTATTGAAGTCAAACCTAAAAACATGAGCGCTGTGGCGGCAATTGCTGCGCAGTATGGCCTGAGTGTGCTGCGCGAATTTTCCCATCTCGGCGTTGTGTATTATCAGGTGTCACCTGGGCAGGATATCTTTGCCCTAGCCCATGCCTTAGCGGCTGATGCGCGCGTGTCTAGCAGCGAGATCGAGATACTGGAACATCTGGCAGTGCCAAAATAGCTAAATGCGCTTCGCCAGTTCTGCGGCCTTGCCTGTGTAGGTCTCCGGTGTTAATGCAAGCAAGCGCTGTTTTTCCCCTGCGGGAATATCCAGCGTCTGAATAAACGCACGCAAGCTATCGCGGTTGATACCCCCTTTACCACGGGTCAGCTCTTTTAATTTGTCATATGCGTTTTCAATATGGTAACGACGCATCACTGTCTGGATGGGCTCAGCCAGCACTTCCCAACTTTGGTTTAAATCTTCTGCCAGGCGCTGCGGGTTGGCTTCCAGTTTGTTTA
>JAUSKS010000236.1 GCA_030646595.1 Gallionellaceae bacterium
TGAAATCCAGAAAGTGATAGAGAATCACGCGAAAAAAAGCATCTGAGCTTTACAAAACTTTTGTATTGTTAATAATCAGATAGTTAGAAAAATTTGAAGGTTTTAGAGCAGGGGAGGGTGGATAGAAAGCCATTCTACCCATCTACACCTAACCCAAACCCTTTCAGCCAGCAATTCACCCAGAACTAACCCCCTCCCAAACCGAAACCGTCACGCCCTTCGAGCCGCCTTTAGCGGTGACAGTTTCCGTAGGAAAGTTATTTCCTACGGAAACAACAATAATATTTACTCTGTAAGCTTTTCCTAGCTTTCATCCGGATTATATTTCCTCTATACTCATAGCTGGCCGATGTCCAGCGAGGAAATAAAACTAAGCTCTGTTGCGGAACTCGGGCTAAAATAAGGTTGCTGCGCAACGTGCTACGCACCTTATTTTAGCGCCTCAATGCTAACGCTTACCTGATGAATCGTCGGTAAGCTAGGCATTGAGTCCCTCGTTCCGCAGTTCCAAGAGTGGCGCTTCGTAGAAAATTTTGTGGTATTCAGTAGGGTGTAAAAGGGCAAAACCAAACATGGCAGGCAACCCAAAAACCGCAAGACTCATCCGCCTTGTCGGCACGAATACCAACATCCGGCTATCCGCCGCCGACCGCTCTTTTCTAAAAGACCTGTCCCGGGTGCAACTCATTTCCTCCGACCTGGCCGACAAAAATCACTATGCCCACCTCAAGGGTTTGTCCGGTCGTTCTCTCGACCGACTCGAAAAAGCCGGGTTGATAATCAGCAAGCAACTCTACCAACCCGGCGCTGCACTCGTCAAAAGCTACCAATTCGCAAACAAGTCCATCGCCGGGGCTTTCGGCGGGAAGCTGCCGGTCACCGGTGCCAAGAGAACGGATTTGCACGAACTGATAACCTCTCGTGCCTATTTTGCGCTGGGCCGACCCGGCACGTTCAAGCTTGCGACTGAATTCAGCAAGGCCGAAATCGCCCTGTGTGGTTCGATGCGACCGGACGCCATTTACACTGATACTACGACTGGTGAAATGGTCGCAGTCGAGGCCGACAGCGGCCATTACAGTCAATCACAGATTAAAGCCAAGGTTGCCAAGTGGCGGGCGGCTGGCCTGAACCGGCAAGTATGGGCACAGCCGATGCACTCGCGCAGCGCCCAGGTGCCGCCCTTACCCGGCATTAGCGTAATGAGGTTATAGGTATGACAGCAGAGACCAAAGACAAACTGGCCGAACGGATTGCAAAAAGACGGGCGGCAATAGAAGGGCAGGGGGGTGATGCCGCCCCTGCTGTTCCGGGCGCACCAGAAATATCCGCCGAAACTGAACTCCAACCGCCAAACCAAGACGTTGAGCTAGCTATTACGCGGGCGCGGGAGGCGATGGAAGCAGGGCAGAACCCAATGGCCGTTGCCAGGCTGCTAGGAGAAGTGGTCGGGCGTGGTGTTAAAAACAAAGGCTTGGCGGCTGCGCTGGGCAAAAGCGAGCCGTGGCTATCCAAACGCCTGGGCTTGCTGAGCGCAACGGTTGCCGTGCAACGGCTCATCGAGTCGGGTGAGCTGGCCGAGTCCGAATACCACAACAACCGAAAAAACATCAAATCCGGGATGAAGGTCAGCGCCGGTGCGCTGAAGTATCAGCGCATGCCGACCATTACCATCAATATCGAGGCGGCGCGGTCGTTGGCCGCGATCCTGCAGGAGCTTGCCGAAGAGCATGGGGTCGCGCCGGTCAAGTTTGAGCCAGGCTCAAACAAAAAGGAGCTGACCAGCATCCTGAACTATCGGGCGGGCGAAATACTGAGCTTGCTCAAATAATGCGCCGCGCCCCGACCATGCCGAAGCTACACCAACGCATCCTTGCACGGTTGGCCGACGTGCAATACTCGACCAACGCGCAGCTTGCGCGTTGGTGCGAGGTAGATTTAAGGCGTATTTCAGAGGCGATCCAAAAACTGTTGGCGGCCAATCTGGTTGACGGCAGCTTGTTGACCCGTCCCATGATCCTGCACCTCACCCCTGCAGGCGGGCGGTTGCTGGGCGTGTCATTGCCGGCCGGTCGGCGGCATGCATCATGGTCGGTAATGACGCATGCTTGCCACCTGAATGTGGTACAGGAATTGATGCTAAAGAGACATGTCGGCTTTCGTTTCTTGTCGCGTGTGGAGCTGTTGAAGCAGGGTTTGAACCCGGCGTTTGGAGAACATGGCGGCATAGACGAAGCGGGTACGTCTTGGTTCGTTCTGCTCGATGATTACATGATGACTTCTGATGTCCGCATACCGCGCTCCTGGACGAGGCGGCACACACCCAATAAAAAATACTGGCTCGACCCTACGGGGCGGGCATGGCACGACGTGGCACAGCGTTTTATGGTTATCTGTACGGACGAACGACATGTAATGCGCCACCGAGAGTGGATTTTAAAAAATAAGCTGCCCGCCGAGGTAGTGCAGATAAAGCCGCTTTGGAAATCATGAAAATAATCGCCCTGATAATGCTGGCGGTATTTGCTCTTGATATGGTTGCGGCATTGTATTTCCTGCACTCTTGGTTTGCAGGTGTGCTGTTGTTACTTTTGATGTTGGCGGTGTTTCTGCTGCTGTACAAAAAACAAACCAAAACCAAAAGGGTAGGGTGGTGCTTGGGACCCGCCTTGGAGCTGAGCAATCCAGACCGACCGACATCGGTAGATAATGCCGTTATCGCGCCGAACATTCTCAACCTGGGCATGCTGTTCATTGGCGGCCCTGGAGCGGGTAAAACCGAATCGGCCACCCTGGGTTTTATCAAGTCCATGCCAGATCACTCGCCGGGTTGCGGCTGGGTGTACTTCGAAGGCAAGGGCGACATTGATATTTACAAAAAATGCGTGGCAATGGGCTGTGCGCCACAGCATTTTTTCTCATCCGAGTTGCCCGGATCGGACACGATCAATCTGTTTGCCGGTGAAGCGCACGACGTAGTTGATCGGCTGTGCAAGGTGCTGATCGGGGAAACTGCCTCGACCAGCTTTTACAGCGACGAACAAAGAGCCGTGCTGGCGCGCGTTGTGCCGCTGCTGTGTTGTTTACCGCAAGCCACCAACCTGCGCGACCTGTACGTCACCCTGAGCGTTGATGGTGCGGGCAATGAGCTATTGCGGCGAGCAAGAGAGGCGGGCGCGAATGTCGTTGATATCGAGCTGGCCAAGGCTTGGTTTGCCCAGCCGATTGCAAACCGGCTAAAGAACGTATCCGGTTTGCTTAATCGTCTGTTCATTTTTGTAAACGGGCCATACGCTGACCGGCTTAATGCTTACCAGCCAGACATTGAAATCAGTAGGGCGGTCGCGTCGAATGAATCAATCTATCTGCACCTGCCGCTTACCTCTTTTGCTAAAGACGTGGCCATTGCGATCATTGAAACCTTTGGTGTCGAGGCCAGAAAAAGACAGCTTGCGGGCACTGAGAACCTAAAGATGTACCCGCAGCTTTTTGATGATTGGGGTGCATTTTTCCACATCGGGTTTGGCCCGTATTCTGCGCGCTGCCGCTCCGCTGGCATGCCACTCAGTTTCGGTTTTCAATCGCGCGCCCAACTCGATGCCGTTGGATCCTCCTTTGCGGATGAGCTGGACGACACCATCGCAACAAAGATTATTTTGCGCGTCCAGGGCGATGCGACGAGTCAATACGCCGTCAGGCTTCTTGGGCAATACGAGACGCACGACGTTGGGACTTCTGAATCCAGCATCAATGATGGATCAAGTGGCACGAGCTTGCGCTACATGCAGCGTGCGCGTATTGAGCCGCGCCAGCTGCGCGAGTTGCAAGCAGGGGAGGCGTATATCTCAACGCTGGCGATCCACGACGACAAGATGTCGAACCCGCTCTGGAAACTGCGCTTGCCGCTGCCAGCGTTTCCCGGCTGGCAAAATATTTCCATGCCGTCAGCGCGTGAACATAAAGAAGGGGAGGGCTTATCTTTGTGGACTCGATACATGAATCCGGCCAAGCTTGCCGAGATACATGCGACCGTGCAGATGGAGGCGGGAGCAGTTGAAGCGAGGGTTATGGAACAAGCAGCAGAAGGCCGCAAAGAGGCTACATTCAAAATGAAACAAAATCCCGGCTTCAAACTTTAAAAGAAGGGTTGCCAATGGTAACTTGGATACAGCTTTGGCCATTGATGTTGATGCCGACAATTATATTGTCGGCTCTCGCCGCGATTCCCACACATATCTTTAATGGCCGGTTGCTGGGAGGCGGGCCAGTGCGCGAGTATTACCTGAACCATTTTATTTTGCCGGTGCTGCCTGCGGACGCTTCGGCTTCGTTGGTGCAGTGGTTTTCGACTGCAAGCGCTATACAGGAATGGTGTGTAGCTTTTGCCGTGTCCGTCAATATCAACGCACTCATGCTGCCGTTGCTGTATGTATTCGGCATCTTCGTGATTCAGGTTTCTTCGTGGGTAGCCAAGAAGAATATACAGCTCAAGCGCGATTCGATGCGCTGATGATAGGCCTGTTGCGTGACACCGGAAAACACTTGACATTAATTCGTTTATAAACGAAAATACATTATGTATGGAATTCGCCACTACTTAACTACCGACGAGAAAGACGTTTATCTCGATTGGTTACGCAAGCAGCGTGACACAACGGCGAGGATTGCAATAGATCGTCGTGTAAATCGTATCGAGCAAGGCAACTTTGGCGACCATAAGTTTTGTCATGATGGCGTGTGGGAGTTACGTATTGACGTGGGTGCAGGCTATCGGGTGTATTACGCCATTGCAGACCAGGAGATCGTATTGCTGCTATGTGGTGGTGACAAGCGGACGCAGGAAGCGGATATCGACCGCGCTTGCAAATATTGGCAAGATTGGCAAAGGAGAATAGGCGATGAGAAGAGATAGAACGCACGATGAAGCAATGGCCGAGATGTACCGGGAAGACCCCGCCTACACGCTTCAATTACTGAATAGCATTCTTGAAGATGGCGATCAAGGCGAGCTTTTGATTGCTCTCAGACAAATGGCAGAAGCATTCGGCGGAGTGCCCGCCGTAGCTGAGCAGGCACACCTAAATCCAACTCAGCTTTACCGTACCCTGTCGCCGG
>JAUSKS010000238.1 GCA_030646595.1 Gallionellaceae bacterium
GGCTGTTGCTTTTGATGCCGCTATATTAATAGACCTGTTTAATCCTCACCTCAAAGGTGGTCGGCGTGCGAAGCTCGATCATCTGGTTGCAGAACTGCAAAAGAAGCGAACCAAGATACTAATTCCCACCCCGGCACTCACTGAGCTGATGGTGTGTGCTGGTAAAGCGCGAGAAGAGATTCATCAAAAACTTTCCGGTAAATCTCCCTTTCAAATCACCCCATTTGATTCAAGGGCTGCTATGGAGTGCGCATTATTACTTGAAGATGCGTTGAACGCTGGCGAAAAGCGACAACTAACAAAAACAAAATTTAAGTTTGACTGGCAAATTGTAGCAATAGCTGCATCCCATGATGCAACGGTTATTTATTCTGATGACGGCGATATTGCACGATATGGAAAACGGGCACATCTTGGTGTAATTAAAACAGATGACTTGCCGCTCCCTGCTTCCGCGGCGCAAGGGAATCTTGAACTACCGCCTCGAACGTAGCTTTAGAAGCTTGAGTGATTTAACCTTGATGCCCTGCTAATTAGCGCATGATCCTTTCCACCTTCCCTCAATTTACTAGCTACGCGGTACTACACCCGCTTTTTCCGCGCGCCTTTGAATATATGCGCAGCACCAATCTGCTTGCATTGGCTCCGGGTATATATCCCATTATTGACGAGCAACTTTTCGCCATTGTGGAGCATGCTGCTGGGCGTAGTCGCATAGATGCAAAGCTGGAGTGCCATCGTAAGTACATAGACATTCAACTGGTGCTGGAAGGGGTGGATGAGATGGGCTGGAAGCTGGTGCGTGATTGCCACCAGCCAGTCAGTGATTACAGCGCAGAGAAAGATATCCAGTTTTTTCACGATGCACCGGACACATGGATTACTACCCCCCCAGGTGCTTTCTGCATTTTTTTCCCGGAAGATGCGCACGCGCCTTTGGTAAGCGAGGGTCAAATTCGCAAAGTGATTTTCAAGATTGCTGCGTAGGGTAATTCACGACGCCAAGCAGGTGCCAGACAAACACGCAGAAACGCTATAAACTTGTTCGTTCCCTGTCATTCATTTAAGGAGTCCAAAATGAAAGTCAACGAAAGTATACTGGATCGCGCGGTACGGATAATTGCTGGCTTGTCTTTGATGGGGCTGGCGGCTACCGGAACGATTGGGGTTTGGGGCTGGATAGGTGTTGTTCCGCTGCTTACCGGCATCATCGGATTTTGTCCGGGCTACGCCATCCTGGGCATGAGTACCTGTGAGGTAAAAAAATAATCATATAGCCGTAGCGCAGCTCCAGGGGCTGCGTTGCGTTTGCATTACTCAGGCGTTATACATCAAACGCCACGTCTCCTTCGTCCACCATATCCCCCACTTTTATATTTTTGAAGTCGAACATGTTGCTATCCAGCAGGTGCGAAGGCTTGGCATTTTGCATGGCGGTGAAAATGGTTTGGGAACGGCCTGGGTATTGGTGTTCCCATTCTGCCAGCATGTTCTTGATATTCTGGCGTTGCAGATTTTCCTGCGCACCGCACAGGTTGCACGGAATGATGGGAAATTCCATGCCACGCGCAAAGCGGGCTATGTCTTTTTCAGCACAATAAGCCAGCGGGCGGATCACGACATGCTCACCCTTGTCAGTGACCAATTTAGGCGGCATGGATTTCAGCTTGCCGCCAAAGAACATATTCAGAAACAGGGTTTCTATCATGTCATCGCGATGATGACCGAGCGCGATTTTATTGGCCCCCAGCTCACCCGCCACACGGTAGATAATGCCGCGCCGCAAGCGTGAACAGAGCGAGCAGGTGGTTTTTCCTTCAGGGATTTTCTCTTTGACGATGGAATAGGTATCCTGGGTTTCAATACGATATTCCACGCCTATGGATTTGAAATAATCTGGCAACACCTGTTCCGGAAAGCCCGGTTGCTTCTGATCCAGATTCATTGCGATCAAGCGAAAATCAATGGGCGCGCGCTTTTGCAAGGCGCGCAAAATTTCCAGCAGGGTGTAAGAATCCTTGCCACCGGACATGCACACCATGATGACATCGCCCTCTTCTATCATATTGAAGTCGCCAATGGCGCGGCCCACCTGATGTTCCAGCCGCCCGCGCAAGCGGTTAAAGTTACTGGAATGGTGCTCGAAATGTATAGGTTGATTAATAGCGTTCATATTTTAAAACCAGGATTGAGGATTGAGGATGCAAACCCCCAACTGCTTATCCTAAATCCACGATCCTCGATCCTCATAAATTAATACTGCGCCCGCCGTCCACTGAAATAATCTGCCCGGTAATATAAGGCGCATCATGCAACAGAAACTGCACTGCCTTGGCAATGTCATCCGGTTCACCTTGGCGTTTTAATAAAGTATGCGCGACAATTTTACGCCGCCGCTCTTCATCTTCCCATTCCGCGCTGTCCGGCCATACGATGACGCCGGGAGAAACGGCATTCACGCGCACTTGCGGTGCCATCTCCTGTGCCAATGCGCGCGTCAGGCCAGCCAGTCCGGCTTTGGCTACACTGTACAGCAGATGGCCGTGCATCGGACGTTCTGCATGAATATCC
>JAUSKS010000252.1 GCA_030646595.1 Gallionellaceae bacterium
AGAGCCGTTTAAATGGTCGGTCAGTGTGACGGTGATGCTCAATCTGTTGATGCTGGGAATGTTGTTGTTAACCTTGTTGCGCAAACGTCGCCACGTGGTAAATGCCTTGCTGCTGATCCTCTGTATTGTGGCATTGGCCAAATTTGTTACTGCCGCCGTTTTGTTGAAGTCATGGGCCTTGCTGTTGTGGCTTAACACGGAAGCCATGCTGGGCATTTTTGTCGGCATTCTGCTATTGGTTGCTGCGAGCCGATTGGCGCGCGCTTGGCTATTGTGGTGCGCAGCAGGAGTAGCCCTGGTTTATCTGGTGCTGGCGCAATGGGTGCTGAATAGCAGCATGTCCCCGGCCACCATGCGCTTGTATCAATGGAATTACGGCCATCTGCTCAACTACAATGGCTTGTCGCAATCCATTTCGCTGATTCTGCCTTTTTTGATGTTGGGTTATCTATGGCAAATAAGGCGCTTAAGGAAATAGCGGTATAATTCAGTTGGGTAAACCCCCGGTTATGCTGGGAGACTCCGTTAGGTTTGACCATTCCTGCGTTCCTCAGCAATATTAAAATTTAGCAACATCATTCCCTCCCCCTTGCACCCGCAGGGGGTAGGCCGTGGTTGTAAAGCCGCTGAAGCGGCAACAACCACGCACCAGGGGGAGGGTTAGGGTGGGGGTAGAATTTAGGCCTGCGCATCGTCAAAATTTTTTACCCCCATCCCAACCTTCCCCCTCACAGGGGGAAGGAGTACAAACCAGACACCTTCAGGTGGCTCGCGGTTTTGTTGGGCCCCCGGCTTTAATTTTATGTTTACGGAGTTTGCATGAGCCATTACCACAACCATGTTTTTTTCTGCACCAACCAGCGCCCGGCAGGTGAAGGGTGTTGCAACAATTTTGGCGCGCAGAAAATGCGCGACTATGTCAAAGATAAAGTCAAAGCACTGGGGCTTTCTACCGAAGCCCATCGTATCCGCATTAACTCAGCCGGCTGCATGGATCGCTGCGACGAAGGCCCGGTGCTGGTGGTTTACCCTGAGGGCGTTTGGTACACCTACGTGGACGAGCATGATCTGGACGAAATCATCGAAGAGCATTTGAAAAACGGACGCGTGGTGGAGCGGCTTAAAATATGACGCCTGCGCAGCAAAAAGACGACTTCACCGAAGTCACCCAGCTAATCGTATATTGCCTACCTTAATCAAATGATATAAAATAAACTCTCAAATGATTACAAGGAGGCCATCATGACTTCAGCGGTAACAAACATTGCCAAGTTTCAAAAATGGCGTACATCAGTTGCCCAATCAAATGCGGGGACAAGAATCAAACTTATTCGCGCCGGTATACCTGCAAATGTACTGGTATTTGCCAGTGAGTATTTCGAGATGCCGCGTGCCCAATTTGTAAAGATTATGGGAATGTCACCTGCGACCGCTGAACGTAAGATAAAAAGTCGCAGTTTGCTCGGCCCAATCGAATCTGAACGTCTGGAACGCTTGGCCATCATCGAAAACCAGGCAGAGCAAGTCTTCGGTGATGCGGGGAAAGCCAAAAACTGGTTAACGCAAAAGAATCTTGCTCTGGGCGATACCCCACTATCCATGCTGGATACCGAAACAGGTGCCCGTGAAGTCACGAAAATACTGGGATCCATCGCCTATGGCGGAGCCGTGTAATGCTTGCTTGGCGTATTGCCAAAAAAAAGTTTGCACTTGATCGAACAGGCATTGGGGCACGCACTTACGGCGGGCGGTGGAATGCACCCGGTGTGGCAGTCATCTATGCAGGCATGACTCCTGAAATATCGGCCATGGAAACATTAGTACATGCGGGTGACATGCTTCCAGCCGATTTGGTGCTGGTAAAAATAGATTTACCGGATGAAGAAAGGCTATATTTTCGCTGTTTGGTAGCTAATCTGCCTTCTGGGTGGGACGACCTTCCCGGTTCCACGGCAGCCGCAGAATACGGCAATACATTTATTAAGGCAGGCACTCACCTTGGAATGATCGTTCCATCAGTAGTCATGCCAGAAGCGAGTAATATCATTATCAATCCCAATCACGCTACCTTTTCAAAGGTAGGTATGACAGTCATTCGACCCTTTGAATTTGATTCTCGATTACGCGGCGGTTAGTTGTTCTAAGGTATAGAAATTCATTCATCATAGGTAGAAAACTCCATTGCAATGGCTACTCTCTGGAGTGTTGTATAACTGCATCATGCCAATAGTGGGCGGTCAGGAAATTCACTAGAGCAGTCGCTCACTAGCTTCCTCCTCGCGTTTGAAACATGTTCGACCATATTGTATCCACAAATTGCCGATTACTTTGGGAGTACACTTCACAGCTGTGGGGAAAATTGTTCGCAGAGGATGATGTCGGAGGAAATACAGCAAGTGAAACATGAACCCACATAATGAAATTGAATTCCTGGTTGTGGGTAGCACCCTTACAGAGAAGGCAAACAAAATAACGGGTACGGTGACCGGTGGAGGTGCGTATGAAGTCGATTTTTTTCGCAATAGGTATGGCAATTGTTGCAACTGTCGCCGCTATTGCTGCTGGCTCGGCAATCTGGTTATTTTGGGACGTGTTGAAAGGCACCGACCTCGATGCTTTCAGGTCTATCGTCGGTGCTTTTGCTGGAGCGTTCTTCGCCTACTTGTTTGTGCGCTTTGGTGACGCGTTAAAAAAAGTATACGATCGGAAAGAGACAAACCATACTGCTTTGGTCAAATTGCAACATTACTTCAATGACTGCTTAAATACGACGGGTGACAATGTTTTTATTGTAAAAAATTGCGTCGACTGCTTCACGGACGAACGGCTAACCTCTGCGGAGGTCCCAATTTACATGAACAACTTCCAACAATATTTTATCAATCGAGATGTGGTCACGCAACTGACCAACGTCGATTTTTTGAATGAGGTTTATAGCCTGAATATGTCTCTGCACAAGATGAACGACTCACTTGCTACGATTGATCGCTCGTACTCGCAACTACGCGAATCGTACCTAGCTAAAAACATAGATGTAGGAACTTACAAGACAAACGCGCAGAAGTATCGAAACCGGTGCGTAGAAATTAATTCTTTTCTCTTACAGACTAAAGATGACTTAACCCGGCTTTTTGCTGTGGCAAATCTTCTTTTGCAGGATCCTCCATTCCTGGTTCGCATCATCCGAGCGCTCGTGCGTACCACCTATCCAAAGAACTTTAGCATTCGACTGCAAGTTGAGAAAGAGCGCGTCACTACCGAGATAGATGCCTTTGCGAAGGCTAGTGCTGAGAAAATTCGTGCGACACAAAGAAAATGATTCTTTGCACTCTAAAATGCCCACCCTGAAAAATTTTTCCATCATCGGCACTGTCGGCAACCTCGAAGGCATCACCCACCTGCCTGACAGCGCCCCGCTCGCTATCGCCGTGGTGGCCCACCCCTTGCCCACCATGGAAGGCACGATGGAGCATAAGGTCGTGACCACACTGGCTAAAACCTTTGCCGAGCTTGGCTTTGTCGCGCTACGCTTTAATTTTCGCGGGGTAGGCGCAAGTGAGGGAGTATATGATCATGGCAACGGCGAGACGGAAGACGCTATCGCGGTGGCGCATTATGCCTTGCATGAATATGGTGAGCTGCCTTTGATTCTGTCTGGTTTTTCTTTCGGCGGCTATGTGCAGGCACGCGCGGCGCAGAGCTTGCATCCGCAGCGCATGGTGCTGGTGGCACCCGCAGTGGGACGATTTGCGATGCCTGATGTGCCAGCGGATACCTTGGTGATACAGGGTGATCAGGACGATGTGGTGCTGCTGGATCAGGTAATGGAATGGGCGCGCCCGCAACATTTACCCATTGTGATTGTGCCGGGAACGGGACATTTTTTTCATGGTCGTTTGCATGACTTAAAAGAAATTGTGCGCCATAATTTCATGGAACATCCGTTACCCTAACAACCGTAGTTCAAGCCACAGAGAACACAGAGGACACAGAGATGATGCAGGTTTCACACATTTTTATACTTACCCGATGGGTGGGCGGGATATTAACGACAACCCGCTGCTGCTCTCTGTGAACTCTGTGTCCTCTGATGAAACTACTAGCCATTCGACTAAGCTGGCAAAAGACGCCAGCCAAGTCGTTGGTTATGTGGCAAACTGCTTTTTATAAGATGATGAGCACCGTCATACACGCGCAAAATTTACAAAAATCCTACGCCGGTGTGCGCGTGGTGGATGGCCTCAATCTGGATATTCAGCGCGGTGAGTGCTACGGCTTGCTTGGCCCCAACGGCGCGGGCAAAACTACTACGCTGCGTTTGTTGCTGGGTTTGATTGAGCCGGATAGCGGGGAATTGAGCTTGCTCAACCATGCAGTGCCGCATCAGGCGCGCGAGGCGCGAGTGCGAGTGGGGGTGGTGCCGCAGATGGATAACCTTGATCCTGATTTTACCGTGGCGGAAAACCTGCTGGTATATGGCCGCTATTTCGGCATGCAGGATGCCGAGATCGAGGCGCGCCTGCCGATGTTGCTGGAGTTTGCCAACCTGACACACAAGCGCGATGCAAAAATTCCCACGCTGTCGGGCGGTATGAAGCGACGGTTGACGCTGGCGCGTGCCTTGGTCAATGACCCTGATGTTATTTTTCTGGATGAGCCAACCACCGGCCTTGATCCGCAGGCGCGGCATCTGATCTGGCAGCGCTTGCGTGAACTGACCGCGCAAGGAAAAACATTATTGCTCACCACACATTTCATGGATGAAGCCGAGCGCCTGTGCCATCGTCTGGCCATACTCGACCAGGGGCGGATGATTGCGCAAGCATCGCCACAAGCACTGATTGCGCAGCATATCGAACCCCAAGTGGTGGAAGTGTTCGGCGAGCGGGTGGCGGAATGGGCACAGCAACAGGCGGCACAATTTTCGCAGCGTTTTGAGGTAAGTGGTGAGACCGCGTTTTGTTATGTGGCAGATGCCCAGCCGCTGTTGACCCATCTGCATGGGCATCAGGCATTGCGTTATTTGCATCGCCCAGCGAATCTGGAAGATGTGTTTCTAAAGCTAACCGGAAGGGAGATGCGTGAATGATTTCAAGGCATATTCATCGCAAGGCCGTTGTTGGCTGCGGCTTTCGGCTCCTAGCCGTACTACATGTACTGTCTTCGTCACCTCAAGCCTTGCCGCCTAGTCCTTGCTTAGACTGTGCCATGAAATGAATGTATATAATGAAAACTAATCATTTTTCCCCACCACAGTTGAGCATGCGATTTGTGCCAATCTGGCAGCGTCATTTTCTGGTGTGGCGAAAAATGGCGGCCACTTCCATCCTCGGCCATCTGGCCGACCCTTTGATTTATATGCTGGGTCTGGGCTTCGGCTTGGGTAGCATGTTGCCGCAAATGGGCGGCACTTCTTATCTGGTGTTTCTGTCGGCGGGCACGGTGTGCTACAGCACCATGAACAGCGCCAGTTTTGAGGCGCTGTATTCCTGCTTTGCGCGCATGCACGAGCAACGCACTTGGGATGCCATCCTTAATACACCGGTCACGCTGGATGACATTGTGCTATCCGAAGTGGTGTGGGCGACCAGCAAAAGTCTGATGTCCGGCCTGGCTGTGTTAGCGGTGATCTGGTTGATGGGGCTGTCGCATTCTGCGTTGTCGCTGTGGCTGATTCCGCTGTCCTTGCTGGTGGGTGTATGTTTTTCAGCGCTCGGTTTGATCATGACTGCGTTAGCACCCAGCTACAGTTTTTTCATGTACTACTTCACTCTGGTGATTACTCCGACGATATTATTATCTGGTGTCTTTTTCCCGGTTACCCAGTTGCCACCGTCATTGCAAATTGTCTCGGCTATCTTGCCGCTTTCTCATGCCGTGGACATCGCCCGGCCCTTGATGAATGGTATAGTGCCGCCCTCGTTGTTGCTGCATATTGCAGTGTTACTGGGTTATACCGTGTTCGGGTTTTATGTGTCACTGGTGCTGTTCCGGAAAAGGTTGTCTCGATGACCTGGTATTTCTTTAAGGGTTGTTGAAGGTCTGATATTTCTACCCCCTCCCTAGCCCTCCCCCTGCAAGGGGGAGGGAACCGCGCCCCCTTGCAGGGGAAGGATGGGATGGGGTAATAAGGGAGTCAATCAAGTTCATTATTTTGGAACAGCCCGGCATGAGAATTTTTTAGAGGTGTTTTATGTTATGGGTTAAAGCATTTCACATTATTTTTGTCGTGAGCTGGTTCGCCGGATTATTTTATTTGCCGCGAATTTTTGTCAATCATGCGATGGCCAGCGAGCCTGCCGAAATCGCGCGGCTAAAACTGATGGAGCGTAAGCTGTATCGCTTCGTGACACCGATAGCCTGGCTGGCAGTGGGTTTTGGGCTGTGGCTATGGCTGGGCTACGGCATAGGCGGCGCATGGATGGTGGTCAAATTTTGCCTGGTATTACTATTGCTGGGCTACCACTTTTACTGCGGCAAACTGGTCAAACAATTCGCGGCTGACAAAAATACCCGCAGCCATATTTTCTATCGCTGGTTTAACGAAATCCCGGTGCTTGTTTTGATCGCTGTGGTTATCCTGGTGACGGTTAAGCCTTTCTAATCTTGTCATTCCGACGCAGGCCGGAATCCAGCAGTTTTATTTATATGCTTTTAGGTTTTGTCTTCGCTTTTGCGAGGAAATTATTTCATTGACTAGGTTCCGGCCTGCGCCGGAATGACCCATTTTTGGTGCTCGTAAAACTATGCCTGATTTTTTCTCCCCCTGTCCACGCGGCCTGGAAGTGTTGCTGCAAAACGAGCTGGAAACCCTGGGTGCGCAAAGTGTGCGCACTGCCGATGGCGGCGTACATTTTTCTGGCGCGTGGACACTGGGCTATCGTGTCAATCTGCACAGCCGCATTGCCAGCCGTGTGCTGTGGCGCGTGGCGCTGGCCGACTACCGCCACGAGCAGGACATCTATGACACAGCCTATGCTTTGCCGTGGAATGATTGGTTCGACAACACCTGCACCATCCGCGTCAACATGGCGGCGATCAAGTGCCCATTGAAAAGTCTGGACTTTGCCACGCTGAAAATAAAAGATGCCGTGTGCGATAAATTTCGTGCACTCACTGATGCACGCCC
>JAUSKS010000228.1 GCA_030646595.1 Gallionellaceae bacterium
GGTTACTATTACTTACCTATCTTATTCCTTCTATACAGACACACATTCCCCCGTTCAGCAGAACGTCCTGATTTTCTTGATCGAGTATCTGGTTTTTGCCCTGTTATTAGCCAGAAATGTTTTCCGCAGCGACCAGCCTTCCAGTAAACGCAAGCTATGGGCCATGGTTGCTGACCTTGGTGCCATTACTTTTGTCATGAGCGCGACGCAAGAAATTAGCGCGCTCTTTTTCGGTCTTTACCTCTGGGTCGTCATTGGGAATGGTATTCGCTACGGCACCCAGTCTCTCATCCGTGGTCAATTGTTGAGTGCTTTCGGTTTCAGTCTGGTAATCACCCTGAACAACTATTGGTCAACACATTTATCTCTTGCAGCAGGCTTGCTGCTCACGCTCATCCTGATTCCTCTTTATATTTTTGGCTTATTCCAACGCATGAGCATGGCCAGAAAAATTGCCGATGCTGCCAGTTACCTGGATTTCCTGAAGCGCAGCCACGATCAGAGGATCATCACGGAAGCCAGGCAACATGTGGAGAATCTGCATACTATCGCGGGCTACCTGGCTGGGGACCAGGTAGGAAAATTATATTTGGTGGAGGATCCCCCAGAGTAAGCAAATCCGTGTAAGCAAATCCGCCGAGTTGACATGAGAAGCTCGTTATAATGGGCGGTAATTCTTTTCCATTTCTAACCATGTCTACTATCCGGCTACTGCCCGACCAGCTTATTAATCAAATTGCCGCAGGCGAAGTTATAGAACGGCCTGCGGCTGCCCTTAAAGAGCTGCTGGAAAACAGCCTGGATGCAGGAGCCACTTCCATCGCGGTGGAGTTGGAAAACGGCGGCGTGAAATTGCTACGGGTACGGGATAACGGCCACGGTATTACGTCTACTGACCTGCCTTTGGCCTTGCTGCGCCACGCCACCAGCAAAATTGCATCACTGGCTGATTTACATAATGTGAGCAGCATGGGTTTTCGCGGCGAAGCCTTGGCCAGCATGGCTGCCATTGCTCAAGTCACACTCACCAGCCGCCGGGCTGACAGTACGCATGCCTGGCAAATCCGTGCAGTGGACGGCATGCAAAGTGAGGCTGCGCCTGCTGCACACGAACAGGGCAGTAGCGTAGAATTGCGTGAGCTGTATAGCAACATTCCTGCGCGCAGAAAATTCCTCAAATCGGAAGCGACTGAGTTCGCTTATTGCGATGAAGTTTTCAAACGCATTGCGCTGTCCCGCCCCGATGTCGCTTTCAGCTTGAAGCATAATAATCGCCTGGTGTGGCAATTGCCCGCACAACAGGGTGATACCTCGCTGAACCAGCGCATTGCCGCCATATTAGGCCCGGACTTTATGCCCAGCGCAGTAACGGTGACAGGACAAACAGCAGGGCTGCACCTGCATGGTATGGCTTCGCTTCCCGCGTATTCCAAAGCCACGCGCGATGCGCAATATTTTTTCGTGAACAATCGCTTTGTCCGGGACAAGGTAGTTGCGCATGCCATACGCCAGGCCTACCAGGACATCCTGCATCATCAACGCCACCCGGCCTTTGTGTTATTCCTTGATCTGTCGCCCGAATTGGTGGATGTCAATGTACACCCGGCAAAAAGCGAAGTACGTTTCCGCGACAGCCAGGCCATTCATCGCTTCATATTCCATACACTGCACCAGGCATTGGCCACGCCAGTTACTGAAAAGACAGAGACTGCTGAAGTTATTTCCTCATTCCAGAATCATCATGCACCGAGCCCTCAGCAACACATCATGCCTTTACATACGGTGGCACAGCCGCTGGCTTTTTATGATGCGCTGTTTGGAAAATCCAGTGTTCAGTTGGCAGTTGACAGCTACCAGTCAACCACCACTGACAACTGCCAACTGACTACTGACCCCGACATCCCTCCGCTGGGTTTTGCCCTGGCACAGCTATCCGGCATTTATATCCTGGCGCAAAACACACATGGGCTGGTAGTAGTTGATATGCATGCGGCGCATGAACGCATCGTCTATGAAAAATTAAAAAGCGCGCTGGATCAACAGCAGATTCCGACCCAACCGCTGCTCATCCCGGTCAGCTTTGCGGCGGATGCGCTGGACATTGCCACTGTGGAAGAGGAGCAGGCTGCGCTGACACAGCTTGGCTTCGACATCGCTCCCATTTCCCCTACCACGCTTGCGTTGCGCGGCATGCCAGCTATGCTCAAGCAATCTCACGCCGAAGCTGCTGCGCGCGACATTCTGCACGAACTGCGCGAATACGGTGCAAGCCGCGCCCTGACTGAACGGCGCAATGAATTACTGTCCACGCTGGCCTGCCATTCCGCCGTGCGTGCCAATCACAGTCTGACTGTCACAGAAATGAACGGTATCTTGCGCGAAATGGAACACACCGAACGCTCCGGTCAATGTAATCACGGACGACCAACCTGGTTTCAAATGACGATTACTGAACTGGATGCATTGTTCATGCGCGGGAAATGAGTGCTGAGGATCGAGGATTGAGGATCGGGGAGCGAGTTAAAA
>JAUSKS010000263.1 GCA_030646595.1 Gallionellaceae bacterium
CGGCGGTAACTGTCCGGGATTTTGTCCAGCGCGCTGCCATGAATCACAATCAGCGGTGGATTGCTGCCGCCCTGATGGGCATAGCGCATCTTGGGGCGGAATTGGGAACGTGGGGGTTGCTGCTTTTCTATGGCATCAATTAACACGCGCGTGAGTTTGGGCGTGGGTAGTTTGGCCATGGCCGCAGCATAAGCTTCATCCACCGATTTTAAAATGCCCGCCACACCATTGCCATGCAGCGCGGAAATAAAATGCAGTTTGGCGAAGCTTAAAAAATGCAGTTTGCGGTCGAGGTCGCGCTTGGTGGTGTCGCGTTGATATTGATCCAGCCCATCCCATTTGTTGACCGTCAGCACCAGCGCCAGTCCGGCTTGCAAGACGAAGTCGGCGATATGCGCGTCCTGCTCGGTAATGGTTTGCTGGGCATCCACCACCAGCACCACGACATTGGCATCTTCTACCGCTTGCAGGGTTTTGATCACGGAAAATTTTTCCACTGCCTCATCCACCTTGCCACGCCGCCGCACACCCGCCGTATCAATGATGGTGTATTTTTTTTCGCCGCGCTCAAAATCTATGTAGATGCTATCGCGTGTAGTACCGGGCTGATCAAAGGCGATGACACGCTCTTCGCCCAGAATGGCATTCACCAAAGTTGATTTTCCGACGTTGGGCCGACCGACAATGGCGAGCCTGGGATGATGGTCCTGGGGATGATCGGATTTTTCTTCTTCTGTGCTGGCTTGAAAAGGCAGCTCTTGCAACGCCAGTTCCACCATCTCGGTCACATTATCGCCATGCGCGGAAGAAATCGGCAGCGGCTCGCCCAAACCCAATTCAAAAAATTCATTGGTTACGGCTGCGCGCTGCATGCCTTCAGCTTTGTTGACCAGCAGCATGACCGGGCGTCCGGTCTTGCGTAGTTGTTCGGCGATGATTTTGTCTTGCGGTATGCAGCCCTGGCGGCCATCCACCAGAAACAATACGATGTCGGCTTCATCCACGGCTTGCCGTGTCTGTTTGGCCATTTCAAACAGGATGCCTTCTTTGGCTACGGGCTCCAGTCCGCCGGTATCCACTACCAGAAACGGACGTTCACCTACGCGCCCGCGTCCGTAATGACGGTCGCGGGTCAGCCCTGGCAGATCCGCCACCAGCGCGTCGCGGCTGCGGGTAAGACGGTTGAACAAGGTGGATTTCCCGACATTGGGACGCCCGACTAAAACTAAGGTGGGCAGCATTTCAGATTTTCACTTATTGAGGTTTACGTAAATGACAATAATTCTTTCCCTCACCCTCGATCCCTT
Source organism: Gallionellaceae bacterium (assembly GCA_030646595.1). GTDB lineage: Bacteria > Pseudomonadota > Gammaproteobacteria > Burkholderiales > Gallionellaceae > Nitrotoga. Next base: position 1,308 of record JAUSKS010000263.1, read on the forward strand.
CACCCGCAGGGGGTACGCCGGTGGGTACCCCGCTGCTTCGCAGCGACCCTTCCGCAGTCCCGAAGGGAGAGGGAAGATGGAGCCCCTCTCCTTTCGGGAGAGGGGTTGGGGTGAGGGAAGCAGTGATAAATATTTCATTGCCACTATTTAAGCAGGTATCAATCAATGAATGGCAATGGAGTACAGCCCACCATCATGTGTTTGCACCAGCATCCCCCCATCCAGTTCCACCGGTGCGGCGACGATGGCGCTGCCATCAGTTGGAAGACGTGCTTCCATAGCGCCATTTTCGCGCTTCATGACATGCAGATAACCTTCATGATCGCCCACCACTAAATGATCGCCAGCGATATAGGGGGCAGTGGTGCGGCGTTTGCGCAATTGGTCATTCTTCCAGATGGAGCTGCCGTTACTTTTATCCAGGGCCAATACTGCACCATCGGCATCAGTGAGGTAGAGCGTTTTGTCCAGCAGCGCGAGTCCCGCGTCGCTGGATAAATCACGTGCCCATAGCAGATTGCCTTGTATCAAGCCGAAGCAGGCCACGCGCCCCTGGAAGGCCACCGCGCACACCTGGTCATTGTCCACCACGGGTGTGCTGGTGATGTCGCTGATGCGTTCCAGTTCAGTGTTGCCGTGCGGTTGCGACACCGCTGATTCCCATAGCGCGGTGCCGTTAGTCAGGCTGATAGCTGCCAGCTTACCTCCGGCAAATCCGACATATATCGTTCCGCGCTGTATAGCCACACCTGCATGGTTGCGCACTACCAGTGCTGGCGTAGTGTATTCATACAGCCACAGGCGTTTGCCATCTGCTGCATCCAGGCCTGCGATACGGCCATCATCGGTGCGCACGATTACTATGCCATCGGCCACTTGCGGGGGACTCAACACTTCGCTGGAGACTTTGGTTTTCCAGCGCACTTTGCCATTTTCGCCATAGGCGGTCAGTTCGCCTTTCATACCACCTATCAATACCAGATCGTTACCACTGCCTACTCCGGCGGAAAGGGTATAGCCGCTATCTGTACGCCATGCCCGCTTACCGTTGGCACGGTCCAGGCGAGAAATTTTGCCTCGCGCGTTGGCGACATAAATGGCATCGTGGCTGATGGCGGGCCGCAACAGAGTATTGCCCGCGCTGCCGATGGCTTTATCCCAGCGCACTTCAATTTTGGCAGTGGGTTTAAACTCCACCAGCTTGGCTGCATCCTGGCCTAATTTATCGGTATCACTGGCACAAGCGGTGAGCAGGGCCAGCAACGCGATGCTGATCACTTTCATTGAGTGCTGACCTTTATTTAACGGCACCCAGCGCATCCAGTTTCATTTGCACCAGATTGCGATAAGAACTCTTTGCTTCAATTTTATCCAGGGCCAGCTTGTACGCAGTGCGGGCCTCTTCGGTTTTGCCCTGGGCGTTTAATACATCACCTTTGAGGTCGGCATACAAGCCGACAAAGGCATTGTCATCAGTCGCATCCAGCAGCTTGAGCGCATCCGTATAATTTTTTTCATCCAGCAAAATACTGGCCAGCTTGAGGCGGGCCACATTCTGCAATCCGCTTTCCTTGGCATGGTCTATCACCCATTGTAATTGCGTTTTAGCGCGCGTTATATCCTTGGTCTGGATATTGACCTGAGCCGCCGTCAGCGCGGCGCGCGGCGCATAAGCGGTGGAACTGAATTTATCCATGACGGCGGTGGCCGCATCATTGATGCGTTTGGGATCATTGCTCTGGAGCTGCTTTTCCAGTTCGGCATATAAAGTGCTGGCCTCGCCTCCCTGATTGCTCTGATAAGTCTGCCAGCCGCGCACGGCAGCCACGCCAGCCAGAGTCAGCGCCGCAGTCAGCAGCAGCCATTTGCCGTTTTCTTTCCACCACGCTTTCAGCGCATCGATCTGTTCCTGTTCCTGCATATCCAGTACGGCCATTTTCTATCCTTTTAGTAACTGATTTATTTTGCCCGGCAATTCGCCGAACGCTAACTGAACCTGTTCGCCCCCATGCAGCGGTTTCAGCGTGGCCATTCCCGCCTGCACTTCATTATCGCCGATGATGACGGCATACGGTGCGCGGCTGGCATCGGCTTTTTTCATTTGCGACTTGAAGCTGCCACCGCCGCAATGCAGTACCACGCGCAGCCCGGCATCGCGCAACTGCTCGGCTATTTTTCCTGCCATCACACCTGCCTGTTCCCCTTGATGCACCAGATAGACATCCAGCGTTGCGGCAGGGGAGGCCATACCATCTTCCTGCATCAGCGCCAGCAAGCGTTCTATGCCCATCGCAAAACCGCAAGCCGGGGCAGACTGGCCGCCGATCTGTTCGATCAAACCATCATAGCGTCCACCGGCGCACACCGTGCCTTGTGCGCCGAGGCGGGTGGTGGTCCATTCGAACACCGTGCGGTTATAGTAATCCAGGCCGCGCACCAAACGTGGGCTGATTTCAAAGGCAATCTCATGGCGGCGCAAAATTTGTTGCACGGCATCAAAATGCGTCAACGCATCTTGTTCCAATTCATCCATCAAGCCAGGTGCGGCGGCAATCACTTGCTGCATTGCCGGATTCTTGCTATCCAGAATGCGTAGCGGATTGCTGTGCAAGCGGCGCGTGGCATCCGCATCCAGCACGCTGCTGTGCTGCTCAAAATAGTTTATCAGCTTGGCCCGATGCCGCTGCCGCGCCGCCGCATCGCCCAAGGTATTCAGTTGCAGCGTAATGTCGCGCAAACCCAGTTGACGCCACAGCCGCGCGCACATCAGTATTTGTTCAGCGTCAATATCCGGCCCGGCAAAGCCCAGCGCTTCCACGCCTATCTGATGGAACTGGCGGTAGCGGCCTTTTTGTGGTCGCTCATGGCGGAACATCGCGCCGCTGTAATATAAACGCTGCGGCGCATTGTACAGAAGATTGTGTTGCAGCGCGGCCCGCACACAGGAAGCCGTGCCTTCCGGGCGCAAAGTAAGCTGGTCACCATTGAGGCTATCGGCAAAGCTATACATCTCTTTTTCCACGATGTCGGTCACTTCGCCGATGGCGCGTTTGAACAAAGCAGTCGGCTCCAGCAGCGGCATGCGGATATTGCGGTAGCCGTAGCTGTCCAGCCAGCCGCGCACCGTGTCTTCAAACCACAGCCAGCGCTCGGCCTCGTCCGGCAAGATGTCATTCATGCCGCGCACGGCTTGCAAAGTTTCGTTGCTCATCCTATTAACTCGTAGGGGCGCGATTCATCACGCCCTGGTGATTGAGAATGTTCCGGGCACGATCAATCACGCCCCGTAAGAATTTATTAAAGGCGCGATGGTAGCAGGAAACCCGTTATTTCAGAATCCCCATATGTACCAGATAGCCAGAACCGTATCTTAAAATCTGGCTATCACTGGCTAAATCGCAGCGAATTGGGTAGGATAGCCACGTATCCTTGTATCCTTAACTTGGAGTCGCGCCATGTTACAAGCCGTCGAAGCCATTATCCGGGGGGGTCGGATTGAACCCGTCGAGCCGATCAGTATGGAGGAAAACACTCGTTTTTTGCTCATCCGCCTGCAACCAGATGTAGTAGCTCCGGCCACATCAATCGTTCGCCGCCATCCGGGAAGCGCAAAGGGCCGCTTGAGCATTGTGGAAGATGATGACGATCATCTAAATGATTTCACTGATCACATGGCATGAGGCTCCTGCTCGATACCCAAGCATTTCTCTGGTTTCTGCTGAATGACGAACGACTCAGCACCTCCGCAAAAATGGCCATCGAACAAACTGAAATTCTCTACCTGAGCCCGGCCAGCCATTGGGAAATTGCCATCAAAATCGCACTGGGAAAATATGCGCTACCGGAACCCTTTGTACAATTCATGGGTCGCGAGTTGGCTAACAACAACATGACCATCCTGCCCATTGAAATCCGCCATACCGCACAATTGACCACTTTACCGTTCCACCACCGCGATCCATTCGACCGCCTGATCATCGCCCAAGCACTCGCGGAGGAGTTGCCGATTGTGAGCATTGATGCCCAATTCGATGCGTATGGGGTGAAGCGGGTTTGGTAGAAATAATCCCGATATTCGCAAATTAGTAATGTACTGCACGTACACGCGCTAAACGAGTTGTATCGGAATCTCTCTGCGTATTTTTTTGCCCGCTGTTTTTAGGGCATAATTCCGCATCACATAATCATCCACAATTTTTTTGAATTCTTCGGCGATATGCTCGCCGCGCAAGGTGACGATTTTTTGGCCATCTACATACACTGGCGCAGCAGGGTTTTCGCCAGTGCCGGGCAGGCTGATGCCGATGTTGGCCATTTTGCTTTCGCCGGGGCCATTTACTATACAGCCCATGACCGCGACATTCATTTCTTCTACGCCACTATATTGCTTGCGCCAGATGGGCATTTGCGTGCGCAGATAAGATTGTATGCTTTGTGCCAGTTCTTGAAACACAGTGCTGGTGGTGCGTCCGCAGCCGGGGCAGGCGACTACCATCGGCGTAAAGGAACGCAAGCCGGTGGTCTGCAAAATTTCTTGCGCCACGATGACTTCCTGGGTGCGGTCGCCGCCCGGTTGTGGCGTTAACGAGATACGTATCGTATCGCCTATGCCTTCCTGCAACAGTACCGCTAAGGCCGCCGTAGAAGCGACGATACCTTTGGAACCCATGCCAGCTTCAGTCAAGCCGAGGTGTAAGGGGTAGTCACAACGCCGCGCCAATTCGCGATAGACCGCGATCAAATCTTGCACACCGCTCACTTTGCACGACAACACAATATGGTCATGCGGCAAACCCAGTTCTTCTGCGCGCCGGGCACTCCCTAAGGCAGAAGCGATTAGCGCTTCCCGCATCACCACCGCCGCTTCGTGCGGTTGCGGCAACTGGGCATTTTCATCCATCATGCGCGCCAATAAATCTGCATCCAGGCTGCCCCAGTTGACGCCGATGCGCACCGGTTTGTGATAACGGCAAGCGGCATCTATCATCATGGCGAACTGGTCTTCGCCTTTGCGATGGCGACCGACGTTGCCGGGGTTGATGCGATATTTGGCCAAGGCTTGCGCGCATTCTGGAAATTCAGTCAGCAGACGATGTCCGTTGTAATGAAAGTCGCCCACCAGCGGCACGGCACAATTTTTTTGGTCGAGCAATTCACGGATACGCGGCACTTGTGCGGCAGCTTCGGGGGTGTTGACTGTGATGCGCACCAGCTCAGAACCCGCTTGCGCCAACTCGAACACTTGCTGGGCAGTGCCGACTGCATTAACCGTATCGGTGTTGGTCATGGATTGCACCACGATGGGGGCATCGCCGCCGATAGCAATGCTGCCGACCATGACACGCTGCGCCTGGCGCCGAGATACTGAATGCTCCATGCTATTCCAAGGTGAGATGGGCGACTTCTGCGCGGTTGTAAGGAGTCAGATCGATTTGTTTGCCGCGATAAAATAAACGCACCTGGCTGGCGTTGCCGATCAATAGCGAGAACGGTGGGTTGCCATTAACCTTTCTTTCGCTGCCACGTAAATTGAGTTGGCCCATCAGCGGCTTGCCGTCTTTATCGGTAATCTCTACCCAGGAATCCGCTTCGAATACCATATAGATCAAGACGCCAGTTGGAGGCGTTTTGGCAACAGGAACCGGGGCAGCGTTAGTGGAAGGCTGGGCGGAAGGTGCTGCGGAAGGTTTAGCAGAAGGCTTGGCAGAAGGTATGGCGGAAGGTTTGGTGATTTCTGTCGGGACAGGCGTGGCTTCCACAGCAGGCAATGCGACTGGTTCCACTATGGTTTGTGCTGTCTCAGGTTCAGAGGATACGGGCGGCGGTGCTTTTTCATGCAGCCACACAAACAAGCCCAGGATGATCGCCACGCCAACACCGCCTGCCAGCCACAGCATATTCAGTTGGCGCGTGGTGGAGGCATGCGGGAAAGGTATGCGGGTGGTAATGGTATCAGGTGCTACCGGAGCTTGCTCCGGCGGCTGCGGCAAGGCAGCCAGCAGGGGCAGCGGATCAAGCTGCAATAAGCGGGCGTAACTGCGCACAAAGCCGCGCACAAAAGCGAGTTCCGGCAGACGTGCAAAATTATCCGCCTCCAACGCTTCAATCTGGCGCGGTGCAAACTTGAGCCGGTTGGCCACATCGGCCACACTCAGGCCCATCTGCTTGCGCGCTTCGCTCAAGGTGACGCCGACACTGAAGGGCCGCGTTGCGGCCTCGCCTGGCATATGGTCTGAAGGGTTATCCATCACGGCCTCTGCAACATAAGTTGGGTTTCCCGTGCATCAGGGAAGCGTTTGCGTAATTGTATGGCATAGTTGCCCTCGGCGTTTTTGTCGCCCAGCTTGCGTTCAATGCGCACGGCCAGCCATAAATTTTCTGCGCTTAAATTTTCCGCGTATTTGGCAAAGCGCAGAAACCAGGATTTCGCTCCAGCATAATCTTCTCTGGCAAAAGCCACATCAGACAAGGCAAATAAAGCTTCCGGCATATTAGGCTGCACCACCAGGGCTTTTTGCAGAAATTCTTCGGCATCCTTCATGTTTCCCCCTTTACGGGAACACATGCCAGCATTCAAATACGCCTTGGCCGGGGTAGCATACAGCGGATTTTTCAGCGCTGCCAGAAAATGTTCGATGGATTCCCGTTCGCGGCCTCGCTGGCACAGAAACCAGCCATAATTATTATGAGTGTTGGAATCGTTGGAATCAAGCTGCAGGCTGCGCCGAAAATCCTGCTCCGCCTGCGTATATTCACGCAAAGCCATGCGCACCAAGCCACGCACATTGTAAGCCGGAGCGTAATTGCTCTGTGCGTGCAAGGCTTTGTCCAGTTCTTCCAGTGCTACACCCAGTTGGGCACGGTCATAATATTGCGCGGCCAGTTCGGTATGCGCTCTGGCTCTTTCTTCGGCGCGGGTAGTGGCTTGTTGTGGTGTGCCCGCCGAGCCGCCGCCCTGAGTGCCGCATCCCGTCAGGCTCAAACCCAGCATTAGAATTACCGGCCATGCTTTGCGTGAGAATAATTTCATGGGCGAACCTCCATCAAACGATGTGTTCTTTTGGTTTTATCTTTTACCTGCCCCGCCAGTTGCCCGCAAGCAGCGGCTATATCATCGCCGCGGGTCTTGCGCGTGGTGGTTACAATATCGGCCTGCATCAACACATCGCTGAAACGGCGTATGGTGTCTGCACTGGAACGCTGATAATGCGTTTGCGGGAAGGGGTTAAACGGAATCAGATTAAGTTTGCATGGCACGTCGCGGACCAGCGCTACCAGCTCATGTGCCAGCTGCACACTG